>CAIPFS010000044.1 GCA_903864375.1 uncultured Verrucomicrobiota bacterium | reverse complement strand
TGCTCACCCGGCTGCGGGCGATCCCGCATGTCGAGTTCGTGCGGATCGGCACCCGCATCCCGATCTTCCTGCCCCAGCGCATCACCCCGGAACTCTGCGACCGGCTGCGGAAGTTCCATCCGCTGTTCATCAGCATCCACACCAATCACCCACGGGAACTGACCACCGAGGTTCGCACTGCCTTGGGACTCCTGGCCGACGCCGGTATTCCGCTCGGAAACCAGTCCGTCCTGTTGCGCGAGGTCAACGACGATCCGGAGACCATGAAGGCGTTGGTTCAGAAGCTGTTGATGTGCCGCGTGCGCCCGTATTACCTCTACCAATGCGATCTGATTCAGGGGTCTGCCCACCTTCGGGCCAGCGTCAAGCGGGGCCTCGAAATCATGGAAGCCCTGCGCGGTCACACCACCGGCTACGCTGTTCCCCAGTACGTGATTGATGCCCCGGGCGGTGGCGGCAAGGTGCCGATCAATCCGGAATACCTTTTGAAATCGGGCCCCGACAAGGTGGTGATCCGTAATTACGAAGGTCGCCGGTTTGTTTATCCGGAATCAGGAGGCGAAGAATCCGAATGGCTGGAACCGGTCGGTCAGCACGGTCTCCCCAAGCGCGTGGTTTACGGGGACTAAGCGGGCCGCCGGGCTGCTGAGACGGGCCTTTTCTCACCCTTCCACCCTCCACCCCTTCCCAAGGTGGGAGCACTCCGGACGGCTCACGTCCGGGCGTTCGCCGCAGCCAGGGTTTTGGGGTCCGTGAAGCGGCCCCAACCCTCCCGCGGCATCGTCCACGAATCGGCCCCTACTTGGACTTGTCCGGGTAAGGTGGCGGTTCAGGAATCTTGACCGGATTTTTGGCCATCAGGGTCTGGATCTCGGTGATGGCCCGGTTCAATTGATCGTCCACTCCCGAGAATTCGTGGGAGGGATCATTGTCCACCTCGATATCCGGTTCGACGCCCTTGCCCTCCATGATCCATTCCCTGGCCTCGAGGTCGAAGCGGCTGAACTCGGGACGATTCAAAAATCCTCCGTCCAGCAGCGGAAGGGTCCCGCGGATTCCGACGACGCCGCCCCAGGACCGCTGGCCGATGATTGGCCCGAGGTGGCTCTTCCGGAATCGATACCCCACGATATCGCCATCGCTGGCACTGAATTGATCAATCAACAAGACCTTGGGACCGAGCACCTGCCCGTCGGGGTTGACATTCACGACCCCGTTGCGGGCGATATTCCACATCACCGGTTCCCGTCGGAGGCGCTCGATAATCATGGGTGACACATTACCCCCGCCATTGCCGCGGCAGTCCACCACCAGCGCCTCCTTGTCCAGTTGGGCGTAGTAGAACTTGGCAAACTCATTCAAGCCCTGCACTTGCATGTCGGGGATATGAACGTAGCCGACCTTGCCACCGGTGGCCTTCGAGACCTTTTCGATATTGGTCAGGACCATTTTCAGGTAATACAACTCTTGCTCATCCGCCGTGGGAATCACCGTTTCGTCATGGGCTCCTTCCTCCTTCGGTTGTGAATTGATCCGCAGGGTCACCTGCTTGTCCGCCTTGCCGACCAATGACGTGTAGAGGTCTGACATGGCGTTTGCTGGTTTCCCATCCACGGCGATGATGAAATCACCGGCGTTGATCCTCACCCCAATCTCAGTCAGGGGTGATCGGTATTTCTTATCCCAGTTTTGACCCGGGAGGATCTCGTCAATCCGGTAATAGCCGCTTCCATCCCGCGAAATACGGGCACCGAGGAGCCCCAGGGGGATCCGGTCCGGTTTGGGGTAATCTCCTCCACCAACATAGGTGTGGCCCAGATTCAACTCACCAATGAGTTCACCGATCACATAGGTGAGGTCGGCTCGATGTTGGACATGCGCGAGAAGCGGTTCGTAGCGCTGCCGAAGGGCCACCCAATCGACCCCATGCAGATGAGGGTCATAGACGAAGTCCCGCATCTGCCGCCAGCATTCGGAATAGATCTGTCGCCATTCGGCATGCCGGTCGACCTTCGACTTGAGATCCGAAAGATTGAGTTGTTTGTCCGCCAGGTCCGCCTTTCCAGAGGGGAGATCCAGGATCGAAAAGGCATCCCCCACTTTGATCAACACCTTTTTGTGGTCTGCGGAGACGGTATAACCCGCCACGTCTGCGATCTCGGTCTCCTTGGATTTCTCGAACTCAAACAGGCTCAATTTGCCTTTGCTGACATAATACAGCTTGTCCCCCACACTGGTCAGTTCGCCGTAGCGCCCGGGCTTGAGAGGGAGAACCGCAATACGTTGAGTCAATCCCTCGGAATCGATCCGGACCGTCACTTTCGCCGCCGAATCCTTGATATCCTTTTTTTCTCCGGCAACTCCGTCGACGGGAGCATTGGTTTTCGCGTCCGACGATTCCTTCGGTTTGACCTCGTCGCTCTTGGGTGCGAGCGGCGATTTGCCATCCCTCGTCAGTGTGAGGAAATAAATGTTCTGCATGTCTGTGTAGACATGGTTGAACTCCAGGTTCCCGTAGGTCGGAGAGAAATTCCGATCGGAGACAAAGAACAGCAGTTTGCCGTCCGAACTGAATTCGGGGCTGGCAACGTCAAACCACCCGTCGGTCGCCTGAATGCGGTTGGTGGTTCCCACTTCGGCCAGATGAATGCGGGCGAACTGGCGTCCTTCCGGGCGGACATACGCCAGCCACCGGCTGTCCGGCGACCATGAAAATTGAGTGATCTCCCAGGCACCGGTATCCACCACGGACGACTCACGATCGGTGACGGAGACCACATTCAGGCGGTTCTTCTTGTCGCTCCAGGCCAGCCGCCTGGAATCGGGGGACCAGATCGGAGCATACTTGTAGGTATCCGCGCCAGTAGTCAGCCGCGTCGGAGTTCCCGAACCGTCCTGCGGACGAATCCAGAGCTCATCCTCGCCACTTTCATCACTGATATAGGCAATGGTCTGCCCGTCGGGTGACCAAATCGCATTGCGTTCATGAACCCCGGGCGTGGAGGTCAGATTCCGAATCGGCCCGTTCTTTGCCGGCACGGAGAAGATATCGCCGCGGGCGGTGAGAACGGCCCGGCTTCCATCCGGGGCCATGTCCCAGTCGGTGATGAATTTGGACACATCCACAGTGACCGGACGACCCGACGAGAAATCCTCGTGAATTTCGATGGGAATCCGCGTCACCTGTTCCGTTTTCAGGTCCAGCCGGTGGATGTACCCGCCATTTTCAAAGACAATCGCCGTATCGCCGAGCGACGGGAATTTGACGGCAAATTCCACGAATCGGGTCACCTGTCGGGTGGTGTGGGTCGCCAGGTCGTGCACCCAGAGGTTGGCCTGATGATTCTCGCCCCGCTCCGAAACGAAGTAGATCTTTTCGCCGGCCCACATGGGAAAGATGTCCTGGGCCGGATCGTCCGTGAGGTGGGAGGTTTGTTTGGAGTCAAAGTCGTAAATCCAGATATCGTCGGCCTGTCCACCCCGGTAGCGTTTCCATGTCCGGAATTCCCGGAACACCCTGTTGTAGGCCATCTTTTTACCGTCCGGCGAAAACGAGCACCAGCCACCCCGCGGGAGTGGCAGTGTCTCGGGAATGCCACCCTCCAGTCGGGCCAGCGTCAGTTCGCCCTTGAATGGGTTCCATTGGGTCCGGCGGGACCGGTAGACCACCGTCTGGTTGTCTCGCCAGGCCATGACGATGTTGTTGGGACCCATCCGGTCGGACACATCGTCCCGTTCCAGGGTCGCGGTGTAGGTCAGCCGGCGGGGCTGGCCTCCATCAGAGGGCATGACGTAGACCTCCGTGTTGCCGTCATATTGTCCGGTGAATGCAAGCCACTGGCCGTCGGGAGAAAATCGTGGGAACACTTCGTAGCCCTTCTCGTCGCTGGTCAGCCGTCGCGCCACCCCGCCCTGGTCACTCACCTGGTACAGGTTTCCGGAATAGCTGAACACGACCCGGTGATCGTGAATCGCCGGGAACCGCAGGAGCCGGGCCTCCTCCCCCAGCAGATGCCCCCGGAGGAGGCTGAGGGATAAAATGAAAAACAAAACCAACCCGCCGCGGCTTCGTAGAGCTCTCATTGCTGAAAGAATAGCCTCGACGGGGTTGGGAGGCCAGCGGTCAAACGGGGATGCCATGACTTCTCCGTGGAATGGACTCTTCACAGACTCGCGTTGAATCGCTGTGGACGAACCGGCGTCCGACGGTAGACTTTCGCCAGCGTCGTCCCGCCATGAATTCCCACACCTTCAGTCCGGAGCACCTTGCCCTGACGCGCCGTCAGTTCCTGAATCGGTGTGGCATGGGGATGGGTGCCCTGGGCTTCGCCTCGATGATGGGGACGATGGGCGGCACCGCCACGGCAGCACCGGTCAGCTCGATGGGAGTCCGGTCTCCCCAATTTCCGGCAAGAGCCAAACGGGTCATCCACCTGTTCATGAACGGAGGACCCTCCCATGTGGATACCTTCGACCCCAAACCATCCCTCACTCAATGGCATGGCAAGGAAATCCCGATTCACTTCTCAACCGAGCGCAAGACGGGTTCCGCGTGGAAGTCCCCCTTTGAATTCCGTCGCTACGGTCAAAGCGGTCTCGAAGTCAGCGACCTGTTCAAACACACCGCCCAGCATGCGGACGATCTTTGTGTGATCCGGTCCATGAAGGCGGACGTGCCGAATCATGAGCCTTCGCTCCTCCTCATGAATTGCGGCGAAGCCCGGTTGCCCCGTCCGAGCATGGGATCCTGGGTGACCTATGGATTGGGCACGGAAAATCAGAATCTGCCTGCGTTTTTATCCATGTGCCCCGGCGGGTACCCCATCCAGGAGTCTCAAAACTGGCAGAGCGGCTTCCTACCCGGCGTCTATCAGGGCACCTACCTTAATACCGAACACACTCAACTGGAGAAGTTGATTGAAAACATCACCAGTCACTATGCCTCCCTTCCCGCACAGCGGGCGCAACTGGATTTGCTGCAACAGCTGAACGAACAGCACCGTCGGGCCCGCGCCGCGGATGGGCAGATCGATGCCCGGATTCAGAGCTTCGAGCTGGCCTACCGGATGCAAATGGAGGCGGCCGACGCCTTTGACATTCAAAAAGAAACCGCAGAAACCCGGGCTCGCTACGGGGATACGGTCCAGGGCCGGCAGCTGTTGATCTCCCGGCGGTTGCTCGAACGGGGGGTCCGGTTCATCCAGGTGTGGCATGGCTCCGGTCAGCCGTGGGACAGCCACGACGACATTGAAACCGCCCATCGCAACCTGGCCGATCAGTGCGACCGCGGTATCGCCGCGCTGCTGACCGATCTGAAGGACCGGGGCATGCTCGACGAAACCCTCGTCATCTGGGGCGGCGAGTTTGGCCGGACACCCACGGTGGAATTGCCCACCCCGGGGGCCAACGCCGGAAAGCAGAACGGTCGTGACCACAATAACCACGGGTTTTCCATGTGGATGGCCGGCGGCGGAGTCAGGGGAGGGCATGTCCATGGTGCGACCGACGAATTCGGATTCGCCGCCTCCGAGGACGTGGTGCACGTCCATGACCTGCATGCGACCATCCTGCGGCTTCTGGGATTTGACCACGAGAAATTCACCTACCGCTACGCGGGACGCGATTACCGCCTGACCGACGTCCACGGCAAGGTGGTCGATGGTCTTCTGGCGTAGGGCTCCCGAAGATTCCGACCCGGGGGGGCGAAGCCGGGACAATTATCGATTGGCATTTTTAAGACGGGGAACCATTTTCCCGGAATGAAGTCCCCCGGTATGAATCCCGTTCTGCTCCTTGCCTGGACGCTGGTCCTCGGGGTGCGCCTTCTGGCGGAGGAACCACACTACGAACCCCTGGCTCTGGGCAGTCCGGCCCCGGATTTCCACCTGCCGGGCGTCGACGGCAAGACCCATTCCCTGGCGGAGTATGCCGGCTCACCGGTTCTGGCCATTGTCTTCACCTGCAATCATTGTCCCACGGCCCAAGCCTATGAAGAGCGGCTGAAGCAGCTGGTCGTCGACTACGCTGCCCGCGGCGTGGCCCTCGTGGCCATTTCTCCCAACAGCCCTGCGGCGGTGCGGTTGGATGAACTCGGCTACACCGATCTCGGTGACGACCTGGCGGACATGAAGCTGCGGGCCGAGCAACGCCATTATAATTTTCCTTACCTTTTCGACGGCGATACCGAGTCCGTCTCCATTCAGTACGGTCCGGCCGCCACCCCCCACGTGTTTATTTTCGATAAGGAGCGCAAGCTGCGGTTCCGGGGGCGGATCGATGACTCCGAGCGACCCGACCTGGTGAAACATCAGGACACCCGGGCTGCGCTGGATGCGCTCCTGGCGGAAAAACTGCCCGAGGTGGCGGAAACCAAGGTCTTTGGATGCTCCACCAAATGGGCCTACAAGGCTGGATCAGGAAAGGCATGGCGCGAGAAGGTGAACCAGGAACCTGTGACGCTGGAGGCAGCCAGCGGAGAGGCCCTGCGGGCTCTGCGCGAAAACAAGGGGTCGGGCAAGGCCCGCCTGATCAATGTCTGGGCCACCTGGTGTGGCCCGTGCGTGGCCGAGTTCGACGAATTGATCGAGACTAATCTCCGCTTTCGGCAGCGCGACTTTGAGTTGGTGACCGTTGCAGCCCAGTTCCCCGATGAAAAGGAGGACGTCGAAAAATTCCTGAAGAAGCATCATTCCGGCGTCCGGAATCTCCTGTTCGCCGATACCGATAAATACAAGATGGCCGAGGCCCTCGATCCCGAGTGGAATGGAGCCCTCCCGCACACCCTGCTGGTCGCCCCGGACGGGAAAATTCTTTACCGGCATACCGGCGACCTCGATTTTCTGGAATTGCGCCGCAGGATCGTTCCCGCGCTCGACGCCATCAAACCGTGGCCGGCCAAGTGAGGTAAATGATTCCGTTTTGATCGGTGCCCGGTCGATTTTTTTCGGACGACGGTAGGAAAGAACGCTAGTATCCCGCTGAACTATGGCTGCGACTCCCGCACCCCGACGGCATGGTGCCGCTCTTTATTTTCTTGGAGTGATTCTGCTGCTGGCCGCCATCATCGGTGGCACCTGGTGGACCATGGACCACGGAACCGATGAAGATGCCGGCAAGGCTTTTGCCCAGGCCATGGCATCGGGCAAGACCTATTACGACAAGGGGGAACCCGGCAAGGCCCTCACCGCGTTCCAATCGGCACTGGCCATGAATCCGGCCAATCCCGATGTCCATCTGAACCTGGCCAATGCCTTCTTGCGGGTGAACCAACCGGTTCAAGCCTCGGGACATGCCCTCGAAACCATCCAACTCGAGCCGTCCAACCCGGCCGCCTGGTACGTGCTCGGATGCGCCCAACTGCGGCAGAACCAATACTCCAACGCGGTCCAGTCCCTGCAGGAAGCCAAGAATGGGGACCGGACCATCAATCCCGTCACCTTTCAACTGGGACGCGCCCTCGCCGGATGGGGACATCATGAGGAGGCAGTCGAACAGTTCCGGGAATTACAACAGTTCGAAACCAACACGGCCGCCCCCCAATGGGTCTCCTCCCATTACCTGGTGGCCCAATCCCTCCTTCGTCTGGGGAAGCGTGAAGAAGCCGAAAAAGAACTGGCCGAGCATCAAAAACTCACCTCCGTCCGGGCCAATCTGGGGGACGATCCCTCCGTGTTTGAGCGCTGTCTGTACACGGAGATTCGCGCACCCTTCCCCCTCGAACAGCCGGGGCGGAATGGGATACCGGTCAAATTCACGGATATCACCGCTTCCGCCTTCGGTGCTGCATCCAGGGAATGGCACGGCCCGCTGGGAGTGATGGATATCAATCGCCGGGGTTGGAATGATCTTCTGATCCCCACAGCCACCGGCGTCCAGTTGTTGTGGAATTCCAACGGCGTTTTTGCACCTCATGGCCCGGAATTGCCGGTCGCCGGTGCGGCGGGAATCCGGGATATTGTCATCGGCGACCTCCAGAACGACCGCTTCGACGATGCCGTCCTGATTGGGATCGAAGGGACGGTGACACTGCGTTTTGCCACCAACGGAGCCTTTGTGGATGCCACCCGCACCTCGCGCCTCGGGGCCGTCAAGGGCGCCTCCAGCGTGCTGGCCGACCTTGATTTCACCGGCAAGCTCGGGCTCGAGGTCATCGGTGTCGAAGGTCGCCTCCGCAGTTTTACCAACCTCGGAACTGGTCTTTTCCGGGAAGCAGTCCATACCAATGAAACCCCGGCCCAGAAGTCCCTGACCCAACTGACCTCCGTTGTGGTTAATGACTGGAACAATGACGATTTACCCGATCTTCTCGTAACCCGGGATGGCCAGCCCCCTGCCATCCTGTTCAACCATCGAGGCACCGGCATTGGCGAACCGGAAACCCCCGCCGGATGGCCCGTGACCCGCGCGCTGGCGGTGGCCGATCTCAACAATGACCTGCGCTCCGACGTCGCCCTGCTGACTGAAAAATCTATCGACCTCTATTTCGGCGGGCTGCGCGAACCCACCCGCCTCTCCGCCCTGCGCCACCGTTTGAGTCACATCCGCATCGTCGATTATGACAATGACGGCTGGCTCGACATTGTGGCCTGGGGACCCGACGGCATCCGTGTGTGGCGCAACCGCGGACACCTCGGTTTCCATGAAGTCACCACCGACCTTGGTCTCGATGCTCTCAAAGGCCGCGAGGTCCGGTATCTGGTGGTGGCTGATTTCGATCGGGACGGAGACCTCGATTTCATCGTCGACGTGGCAGGGCAGGGACTTGTCTTCCTTCGCAACGACGGTGGTAATGCCAATGGGCTCTTGAATCTGCAGTTGCTCGGCAATCGCTCCAATGCCTCTGGGCTGGGCGTCAAGATTGAGGCTTCCGCCGCCGGTTGGCACGCCTTGCGTTTTGTTGATTCCCTGCCGGTCACCCTCGGTGTGGGGCATCGCAAACAACTGGATTCCGTCACCACCCGCTGGTTTGAAACCAAGCTCGACAACACGGATGTGGTTCTGGAAGGCCAGGAACCACTGGTGGTTTTTGAACTCGTGATTCCCGGCGGCTCCTGCCCGTACCTTTATGTGGGCAAAGGTAAGGAGTTCCACTTTGTCACCGATATCCTTGGCGGTTCACCTGTCGGCCTGCCCAGCATGCCGGGACGCTATATCGCCGCCGACCCCACCGAATTCGTCTGGCTGGGCAATGCCTCCACGGTGGTTCCCGATGCCGGACGCCTTCAGGTCCGGCTGACCGAGGAACTCAAGGAGATCCTTTACCTGGACTACGCCCGGGTGGTGGTGGCGGACCATCCCCCGTCCGTTGAGGTTCACCCCACCAGCCGGATGCTGCCCTTTCCTCCCTTCGTCTCTCATGGCCTCGTCGGACTGACCCGCGAGATTCCGTTGCGCCTGGCCACGACCCTGGATGGGGAGGACGTGACCGATCGGTTGCGTCACACCGATGGCCGGCGAGTCTCGCCCCCGGCCCTGCGCGGACCCCAATATCGCGGCCTCGCCGAACAGCACGGGGTCGTTCTCGATTTCGGTCCGCTGGGATCCGGAGGGCCACTGTCTCTGGTGCTGAACGGATGGATTCGTTTCGGCGGGGGGATGGCCAATATTGCCGCCTCCCACAATCCCGAATTCCCGTTTCCTTTTCCCAAACTGGAGGCCGAGGTCAACGGAATGTGGCAGAACGTCGATCTGCAGGTGGGAGTTCCAGCGGGCAAGACCAAGACCATCGTGGTCGATCTAACCGACAAGTTGCCGTCCGGCACCCGGAGACTTCGCCTGACCGACGCGTTTGAATTGCACTGGGATCGCATCTCGCTTTTCGGAAAGTCACAATTGGCCCTCGGAAATATTGCCGAAGGTGCGCCAGTGCCTTCCGCTGCGGTTCCCGGCCCGGCCCCGGTGCGCTGTCAGGTGGTGGCACCCGTGCGTGCCGATCTCCATCGCCGGGGCTACAGCCAGTGCGCCGACCTTCCGTGGACCGAGCCGCTCACGCCGGTGTATGATCACCTGCGGAATCCGCCGTACCAACGGACGCCCTCCGGATGGGCGACCCGCTACGGTCCGGTGGGGGAGCTCATCGCCACCAACGACCAGGCCCTCGCCATCATCGCCGGTGGCGACGAGCTTTCGTTGGAGTTTCCCACCGATGGCCTGATTGCGCCGCCGGAGGGCTGGGTCCGCGACTACTTCCTGTGTGTCGTCGGCTGGGACAAGGATGCCGATTACCACGTAGTGGCGGGTGATGCCATCGAACCGTTACCGTGGCGGGGCATGGACGACCAGACCTATGGACGGGAACTGCGCCCGGCCTTTCCCTCGGATGATCTTCATCAGCGACTCAACACCCGATGGGTCGGCCCACGCCCGCTGGCCAGGCGTTGAGTGGGCGCTCATCGATTGCCAAGCTTCCATCTTCTTGCCACCCTTTGCGGAGTCTGATGTCTGGTTCGACACCCGAATAACGCGCCCGTGACATCGCTCGGGACTATGCCAGCGTTCAGCCTGGATTTGCTCCGGGTATTTGGAATTTGTGATGGGGGTCCGCCCAACAATCCAAAGTCCATCGCCTCTGGCCATTAGTTTTTCAGGCCCTGCAGGGGAATGTTGAGGGGCTTTTGTCCTCGCAACGAAGCGGACGGAAGCTCTGCCGATGGCGTATAATTGGGGGCTTCAATCCGAAAGACGAGGGTGTCGATGTCGGGAGCGTCATTACTAATCTGGAACCCGCCTTCCCGTCCGATGGCCATGGCACTTCGTTCCCATTGGGTCGAGGCAATTCCTGGTGTCCGCCGCCCTCTCCAGACTTTGAAGTAGGAAATGGGTTGGCCGGTTTTGGCGTCGGTGGCTGAGCCAGCCAAGACATCCAACGGGATCAGATGGACTTCGATCTGTCGCATACCGACGGGCACCCGCGTCAGGCTCGTCTTGAATCCGGAGGCGCTGACCTGAAACATGAGCTTATCCTTGGAATCGGGCGCGTGGGGCCATCGAACCATTCCCTCGGTGTCGGTGGTCAGGTATTGATTCAATGCGTGCCGATTTTCCCCAAGAACACCTTCAACCAAGGCACCGGCAATGGGGTGAAGCTGAGGGTCTTTGACCAGGACATCCACGGTGTTGCCGGGCAGAAGGACGATGGGGCTGATCGAACGAAGGTTGGTCTCCTGGGCCACATTCCGGATGAGCGGCGCATAATCCAACGATTGAATCAGAAGGTTTTGGTTTATGGCCCCGGGAGAAAGGCGCAGTGAGAAGGCCCCTTGTGCATCGGTCGTGGCCAATTGAACGCCGATATGAGGATACGAACTCACGGCCATTACCCGGGTGCCCGGCAGGGGCAGTTGCAACGAATTCACCACCTTTCCGGTGATCAAGGTGCCTGGCGATAATTGGCTGCGGATTTCGTCACCCGCCCGCTCAGGAGGGGAAAGCGTCTTGATGGAACTATTGGAAAAATGCGGATGTAGAACCTGGAGACGAATTTGTTCGGCACCCAATTGCCGTGGAATCACTGAGACACTCCAGTGTCCCTTGGCGTCCGTGATCGCAGTGGCGTGGGTTAGTATGAGGAACTCCTTGGCGTCACCGGCAAAATCTGGCGAAGGCCCATCGATTCGGACAATGTCACCGGCGACGGGAGTTCCAGTCGTATCCTCGACCACTCCATGAATGCGTTCGCCGACTTCAGCTTGGTAGAGGTATTCTGCGGGATAGGCACCATGTTGTCGCGGCGTCCATTGTATCGATTTCGGGGCATAGCGCTCATGGTCCGCCCAGATGCTTAGGTATCGCAACTGTGGATGGGGATAGTGCAGGTCGGCCCTACCATTGCGGTCTGTCGTATAGGTGCCGATGCGCGAATGGACGCCGTCTTCGGCCACTTCCAGACGAAGTTTCATGCCTGGGATGGCCTCCCCGGTCTTTGAATCCACAGCGCGAAACCGAAGATGTGACGTCCATTTCTCCGTCGGGATTTGGACGGGTGGCGTCTCGCGCCAGCCCGAGGGAAGTACGCTTCCTCCCACGGCCATGCCCACCACCACCTCGGAGGGATCCTGCCATGTGCTGATCAAGTCAATCCCTCGAACCATCGAACCCGGATGCGGGTTGATGAAGCTGGAAACGCAAAGGCGCAGGGAATTCCCATATTCGGCCAGCATCGAACCGTCACCCGTCCAGGCGATCCGGGAATCCGAGTCGCTGGGATGGGAACGACGCTCATAGCGCATTCGCCAGTAGTTCAGGGAGTGATCGCCGTATTTGATCGGCAAATCGGACGTGGTTCCATCCGCATAATGAAGCCGGGCCACGGCAATGACCTTCCCCGGCTCGGCATAGTAATAGGTGGCGTGCAAAAGGTACAGCCGCTCAAAGGTGCTGTTGACAGCGATGCCCCTCACTTCGGGGCGGAAATACCACTCTTCGCGCTGTGGCGACAGACCCGCCAGGCGAATAAGACCGGAAATATCAAAGGGTACTCCCAGGATGGTTTGTTGACCTTTGGGTATCTGGGACCACATCCCGGGATCATCTCGAAAGGTCTGCAGGGAATCCGGAGCATCGGCGGCCTGTGGATAATCGGTATGACGATGGAGGGGAATTGCTTGGATCGGAGAGGAGACCCCTGCCACCTGGCGCGAGGTCAGGGCACAGGCGCTGAGGATACTCACGACGACAACCCCCAGGATGGTGTTCAACCAGAAGGACGGGCGGGCCCGTAGGGCGATCAGACGCATTTTAAGTGGTCCGCCATTTTCCAGGATTCCGACCATCGCTGCGGGTTGTACGAACATGCTGGCTTGTGACGAAGCCAGTTTGAGCAGGGTGGCACCGTAGGATTGGCGCAGCGAACCGTCCGCCCGGGCTAGAACCAGCGCGTCACAAGCGACTTCCCTATCGTCGCGCATGCATCTTGCCGCCCACCAGACCATTGGATTGAACCAATGCAGGCATCCGACGAAGGACATCCACCCATTCCAGAGGGGATCCCGACGTTTGAGATGCCCAAACTCATGCAGCAGGATACTGCTCCATTCCTCATCCGACAGCGCCTTCAGCAGTCCGGTCGGGAGCAGGATGACGGGCCGGAACACCCCGAAGAGGCAGGGGTTTTCCACGTTTGAGACAATTCGGAATTCGACCTGTCGGGTCACTCCCATTCGCTGCCGACACTGGCGGATCAATCCATTCAGGCGCTCGTCGCTCAGCAGGGGCTGGCGACGCAATTGCCGGCGAAAGGTCCAGGATCCGAATATCTGCCGGGCAAGGAGAAGCAGGGAAACCGTGGCCCAAATCGAACCCCACGCCCTATCGTAAGTCCACGCCCCGCCGTCTGCAGCAGGGGTTGGTTTGGTAGGTGGGGTGACCGGTCGATAGGCTCCAGGCTCGTTGCTGGTGGCGTATGGGGGCAGTGCCGAAAGCGCATTTGTGACGGTCGGGACGTCGGCAGGGAAAGTACCCCCCAAAAAACTAGCTTCCTTGGGCTCGGAGGCAGGACGGCTCATGACCATCGATGAGGATGGCAGGAAATCTCCGAGTTGCTGCCAGCTCCAAGGACTGGACGGGAGGATTGGGGCGGAGAGCCGCAGCAGAACGAGGAACCAGAGTGCGAAGCTCCAGCCGGGACCAAGCCGTCGCCGGAGGAGGTACCGAATCAACAGGACGGCAGCGATCAGGGCGGCACCTTGCAGGCTGGTGCGGACGGCGAACCCGCCGGCGGTGTCGAGAAGGTTCCAGAGGGTCATGATCGGCGGTGGTCGGTGTTTTCGTCGAGCAGGCGCTTCATTTCCCGGACTTCTTCCGGGGAGAGTCGCTGACGGGTGGCAAAATGAATCAGAGACGGGCGGAAGGCACCGCCGAATAACCGTTCCAGGAAGGACTGGCTCTCGGTAGCCACCAATTGCTCACGCTCACAAGCCGCAGAATAGAGATACAGGTTCTTGTACGGTTCGGTCCGAACGACCCCCTTGCGCGTGAGCCGCGCGAGCATCGTCCGAACCGTGTTTGGGTGCCACTTCTCACGAGGTGCCAGTGCTTCGATGAGGTCGTACGCCGGCTGCGGCGACTTCGCCCAAAGTAGCTCCATCAGTTTCCATTCCTGGGCGCTCAGGACGGGTGGTTTTCCTTGCTTGAAGGTTCCGTGTTTCACTGTGTGTTCGTAGTCACTACAGACGTAGTGACTATGGTGCAAGAATAATGTTGAATCCGCACCGTCCCGGTTGAGATCTCATTGGCGGATTCGTTGGTGGCAACACGGAAAGTTCCTGGGCCGAAGGACGTGCCGTCAGTTGTAGAGCAGGCATCCTCGTCTCCCGTGATGAATGAGATCGGGCTCGCAGCCCTCGAATGTTTTTCGCGATGCGACCCCGCCTGAAGGCCTTGAAGTCCAGGTACAACCTGCCGGATCATCGACGCTCGGCGGTTCCGGCAATAACGCCGAAGGCATTCCTGGCCATGGTCGGCTGATTCAGAGACCGCGGAACCCCGGGGCTACGTCAAGAAGGAGTCTGGGGCAGTGCTTACCAGGACTAAATCCCACGGGAGACGTTGAATTTGGAAGGTTGGTATATGATATTCGTAGGACACTGGTGCCCGGCCACATTGTAATAAGGAAACGAGAGGATGCTGATGATGACCGTCTGTATTCGATTTCTTCGAAGCATCGAAAACCAAATTCCTTTTAGTCGCCCCGAGAAACGTGTTGATGTCAAAACGCAGGTTATCTAACGTTAGTTTAGGCCGGGTTCTCCGGCCCAAAAGCCCCAATACGCCTCGTGAACTCGCAGATTTTAGAGATGCTGGCAGGATTCGGCTCCGTGTTGGCTATTTACGGGGCGCGCATGGTCGAGCTCAAAGCCAAGCGGGAGACAGTTACCGGAGTGCTCAAGGAGACCGTTACGCTCCGACTCTTCGTGGCCATTGGAACCGCCATGCTGGCGGGCTCGGTCGTCGAGTTCGCCCTCAGCGGGTGGCGAATCCACCTTGCCTTCTTCGTCCTGGGCTGGATCTGCGCCATTTCCTCGTTCCAGATCCGGCGCGCGGCCATCCGCGCGCTCGGCCGGTTCTGGAGCCTCCACGTCGAGATCCGGGCTGCGCACGAGTTCGTCCGCTCCGGGCCATTTCGTTGGGTGCGCCATCCGATCTACCTCTCAATGATACTCGAGCTCTTGGCAATCGGACTGATTCTCCACTCCTTTGTCTCGCTTGCCGTTGCCCTGGTGGCGTTCGCGCCCGTCCTCGCCGTGCGCATCAAGCTCGAAGAGGTTGCGCTGGTGGAGAAGTTCGGCGCGTCATACATCGCTTATCAGAAGAGTACGCCGATCCTGTTCCCTACCCGATTCGGACCGCACCATGAATAATCCTCTGGGTGGGCGGCGCGTTGTCATCACCGGCATGGGAGTGATCGCCCCGAGCGCTCACGATCTCGATTCGTTCTGGCGGAGCCTCGCTGACGGCGAGAGCGCTGCGGCTCCACTTTCGCGATTCGACGCGAGCGCGATGCCCACGCGGATCGCCGCCGAGGTCAAGGGTTTCGACCCCCGGGAGTATACCGACGCGCAGACGGCAAGGCGCCTTGATCTCTGTCAGCTCTATGCGATCGCTGCATCACGGTTGGCGGTCGCCGACGCCCACCTGGACCTCGGCCAGCTCGATTCCGATCGGGTGGGGGTGGTGGAAGGTTCATCCGTTGGCGGGATTGAGGCGGGCATCACGGCGCAGCTGGCCTATGCGCGGAGGGGATATCGTGGGATTCCCCCGTCGGGGATGATCAATGGACATCATGGTGCCGGATCGGGAGCGGTGGCTCTCCAGCTGGGGATCCGGGGCTACGCCATCACCTTGGGGACGAGCAGCGCCTCGGGTGGAGATGCCATCGGCTATGCGCTTCGTACTCTTCAGCTCGGCGAGGTCGATGTTGTGGTTGCCGGGGCTGCGGAGGCACCGCTGTTCCCGGCTGTTTGGTCCTCGCTGTGCCTCAACCGGGTCATGACCCGCAGGAACGATACTCCCAAGCAGGCGATGCGACCCTTCGATCGCGACCATGATGGGGTGCTGCTCGGCGAAGGGGCAGCCTTTCTGGTGCTGGAGGAGAGGGCACACGCATTCTCCCGCGGAGCGCGTGTTTATGGCGAGATTCTTGGGTACGGCAGGAGCTGTGAAGCCTACCACCCCGTATTGCCCCACCCCGAGGGAAACGGGGCCACCCGCGCCCTCCAAAAGGCACTCTCCGAGGCGGGCCTTTCGCCCAATGAGGTCGACTACGTCAATGCCCATGGCACCGCCACGACGGCCAACGACATCGTGGAGACCATTGCCCTAAAGCGCGTCTGGGGCGAAGGAGCCCGACAGCTGATGGTCAGTTCCACCAAGCCGGTCACCGGTCATCTTCTCGGTGCAGCGGGCGCGCTCGAAACCGTGGTCTGTGCGCTTGCGCTCTACCATCAAGAGGTGCCGCCGACGCTCAATTTCCAGGTGGCGGCCGATGGCTGCGATCTCGATTATGTACCCCGGACTGCGCGACGCACCAGGGTCCGGGCAGCGGTCAACATGAGCAGCGGGTTTGGCGGGAAGAACGCCTGCATCGTCCTGGGGAGGCATTCGGCCTGAGAGGCTTGGGATCCGTGACCTCCTGCTCCGATTCCATGAGTATTGCCAATCCAACCGACGCACTTCGGGCAGGTGACGAACTCCGAACTGCCGAATCCCGTTTGGGAGTGGGAAGAGTTGCTCGGGTGCATACTTTTCAATGAAGTATGCGTATGAAGGGACGAATAACTGTCACGGTGGAACGGGGCCTGATCCTGAAGGCGAAGCGGTTGGCGCATCAACGGGGAACCAGTCTTTCCGGGTTGGTGGAGACCTCGCTGCTGGCATTATTGGTCGCAAAGAAGGAGCCGGCGGGTTCCTTTGTGGAACGCTGGGCAGGGAAGTTCTCGGTTCGGGAGAATGATTCCAATGAACCACGCCTGGCGGCGTTGAAGTCCAAATACAATCTGCCGGACTATCGACGCTCGGCGGTTCCGGCAATAACGCCGAAGGCATTCCTGGCCTTGGTCGGCTGATTCAGAGACCGCAGAGCACCGAAAGGCATGACCTTGGAATTTCGCCCGGTCCTCGGAGTCGCCAGTTTTGTTTCTTGCGACCCAATTTCTTCAGCTATCGCTCCTGGCGCGGACCAGCAGCACCGGGATGGACGTCCGGTGGCGCACTTCGGCAATCGTACTCCCGTGGATAAGGTCACCTAAAAAGCGATGACCGTGAGTCGTCATGGCGATCAAAACACATTCAGCCTGGGACACCACCTTGAGGATTGGGTCCGGGGGACTGCCCCAGGCGAGCTGCACCGAGATGGTCAATCCCTCCGATCTCAGGCGATTGGCAATCTGATCCAGGGCCTGGCGGTCCTGC
>CAIPFS010000043.1 GCA_903864375.1 uncultured Verrucomicrobiota bacterium | reverse complement strand
CTCAACCGCCAGAAGCACGAATTGGAGCTCATGCTGTCGCGGGCGCGGGGTGTCGACTTCGCGACCTCGAAATGGGATGTCGCGGGTCCCGGCACCCAGGTCACGGTCACCGATCTCGATTCTGGAAAGGTCGAAACCCTCGCCCTGTTGGGAGCATGGGATGGCGATCCGGACCGGAATGTCCTCAATTACCTGACCCCGCTGGGCCAGTCGTTGATGAACAAGCCCGTCGGATCGGAAGTGGAATTCAAGACGGAGGGCGGAAAGCGGAAACTGCGGATCGACGCCATCGCTCCGGTTCCGGCTCATCTGCTGCCGGTTGCCCCGCCTGATCGCCCGGCGCCCTCGGCCCCGCCGACCCCCTCGGAAGATTAGTCCCGGACGAGCATTCCGACGCCCGTGCGCCGTGGCGCAGGTTTCCAAACCTGCTGTATCGCGGGCCTCCAGGCCTGCCGGGCCTTAGGGCGAACCGGGGTGCTATGGCACGTGGCGCGGCGCAGCCGACTGGAAAGTCGGCGATACAGCAGACAGGAATGTCTGCGCTACGGCGCGGTCGTTGGTTCATGAAGAGTGGCTGTCGGGGGAGTACACGGTTTAGTGTGGACCGGAGCTGTTACGTCATTGCCCCCCTATTGGATAGGTGCGAGCGGAATTGGAGTTGTTAGAACCGCCGTGGCTCGGCGGGAGCCTCGCCCTACCAATGTGTCTGACATTCAATAGGTTGCATAGATGGTTTGTAAAGCCATGGTAGGGCGAACCTCCTGGTGAGCCGCGGCGGTTCGGTTCGTCTCCCAAGGCACCCACAGTCCTTTTCTTCATCTGCGGAAATCTGCGAAATCTGCGGACGAATTTCTGCCGCCTTTGGTTTAGGGTCCGCAGATGAACGCAGATTTTCGCAGATTCTGAAGAAAGGACATGGGATGTCGTGGCGCCCACCTGGGAGCCCGGGCGTCTCGGCCGGTGGTGGTCGGACCGTATTGCGTGGACTGGCACTTGAATCGCGCGTATCGGAACGAGATGTCGGCCAAACTCATTCTGGGAATCAATGGCGCGATTTCCTTGACTGGGTTGTCCATGGTTGTGGTCTATGGTCAACTTCGCTGGTGGTATCGGTCGGCCAGGAACGCAGGCCTCCGTTCCGATCAGGTGGGTGCTCAGTTCTGGGCTGTCGTCGATCAACTTCGGATCATTGCTCTGGTCCTATGCGCCCTTTCGATGGCCGTGAGTTGGCTCATCCTGCGTGAAAAACGGACTCCGAAATCGTGGAACGTGACTTCAATGGCCTTTTCAGGCCTATGCCTCTTCCTGAGCGTCTTCGTCTAGTTTTAGGTACCCAACCCGTCGACCCATTCGTCGCGGACGGCATCGAGGCCTTTATAGACCGCTACTTCGTGCGGCATGGTGCGGAGCTGATGGGCGAAACCGCGGGCGGTTGCGTGGTCCGCAAGCACCGGGCCGATCGGATGCACGGTCAGGTCGATCAGGAAAACGATTCCACCCGTTCGGGGCAGGGCATGGAAACTCTGGTGTTCCAGTCGTAACCAGGCCCCTGAGAGCGGATACCCCCGAATCAATCGGGGAAGTCCCCGGCGCGGGTGATGGTTCCGATCGGAAACGGCAGCCACACCCCAGTTGAATCGCTCGAACGAGGTTCCGGGTTGGAGGCGCCCCAGGAAGGTGTTGATGCGCGATGCCAATTGCGCGTTGAGGTCGGGGACCGGGTCGTGAATGGCCTCCAGTCCCAGCCCCAGCTTTTCCCCGGGGGCCCATCCCGAAGGGAAGCAGACCGATCCACCCACAAACCGAAACCGTTCCTCGGCATCTCTGGATAAAAGAAGGAAATCGGTTTTCCAACGACGGCTCAGAGATCGCGCCACCTCGGACGGGGGCATCCCAGCATCCATCCATTCTGGAGAATGGAAATAGTGGTTCAGCAGTTCCTGAAGCAAGGCGTCGGCTGGCGGGCTCCAAACCACTCCTTCAGGTTCTTTCACCTCGGAGGCAAGCCACCGGGCACGGTCCAGAAGCACCGAATCGGTTGCCTCATGGGCCAGTGAAAACCAATCCGGCCCGGCGCGTCGCAGTCCGAGTTCGAATCGAAAGCCACTTCCCGAAAACAGGTCGCGGAAAAATTCCGTCGACCCGGGCGGCCCGGCGCTTCTGGCCGGGGACGCTGCTGGAGCCGGACCTGGTTCGACCGGCCTGGCGCTCATCTTCTTTTGCGGTTCCGCCTCAGATTGTCGCCCCACCCCTTGGGGATTCTCCAGGCTATTGCCCGGGGGGTTTGAGCACCGTTGAATCGAGAAGGGAGTCCGTCGGCACCTGGGGTGCCCCGGCTCCCGCAGGAGTTGTTGCCGCCTTTTTCTCAGCCAGCAACTCGGAGCGATTTTTCAAAAGGGCGTCGACCGACCACTTTGAAACCGTATAGGTCCACTTTCCAAACGCCTGCTCCGCCTTGAGTTTTTCCTCCAGTTTGGCCAGCTTCTCCTTGAACTCCTTGTCGAGCTTGTCCTTGTCCTCCGGTTTTTCGTCCTTGCCCGGGGTCCGTTCCCTGACCAGGGCGGCGTCGGTCGTGACCTGCATCGAGACGTTGTCCCCCTCGGCTTTACCCAGCTTCAGCTTGTAGGTGAAACCGGCTGCGGTTCGAACCTGGGCCTCAACCGGATGTTCCAATCCGGCTTTGGCGAGGTCCGGCTTGTCCGTGACATCGTTGAAGCTGGCCCCGCTGAGGACGGTGTTGAAGCTGAACAGTTTCGATTTATCCAGCTCCTGGCCAGTCTGGGCCTCCGTCAGTTGCCAGTCGGCAAATTCATTCGTGCGGGTAAGGGTGAAGCTGTTGGTGGCCTCGGGATGGACGACCTCGATGAACACCGGTTGCTCGACCTTGAGGAAGTCCTTGGCAATCCACTCTTCCGCCTTGGTATTGGCGCTGGCCAGGGCATCCGCCACCAGTGCGACACCGTCCGTGCCCGTTCCGGCCTGGACGTAGCGTCCGTCGGGCATGCCGCCGCCGCCGAAGGGGGATTCTTCACCCGACCCCCGGGTGTGGGTTTTGCCCAACATCAGGGTCTTGATGGCCTTTCCATCCTTGTCGAGCAATTCAACGAGCGTCCCGGTTTCCCGGGTGAGCTCGAGCATCGGCAGACGGGAGGCCCCCACGGTGATGGGATTGGCGACTTTCAGTTCGGAGAGTTTTCGGACGAACTCGGCAATCTGGGCGAAGTTGGCCGGATAACCACTGCGTTCGCGGATCGTCCAGTTGTCACCATTCCGCAGGACATTCACGGTGTTGGTTCCCTGGGTGAGGCGGATGCCGGCCACGGCGTTCACATCAAAGCTGGCCAGCAACTGACCGCCCAGTTGGCGGGCGCCCTGCTGATAATCCTGGTGCTGACGATTGAGGACATAGAGCCCGCCGCCGCCGAGTCCGGCGGCCACAACGGCGAGCACGACGAATTGAGTGGACTTCATGGTTGACTGGGGTGGACGGGTTTACTTGGCGGCGGTGCGCTTGCGGCGAAGGACGGCCAGGGTGAGCCCGGTGAAGCTGACGACAATCGGCATCAACAGGATGTTGGCCCACTTCAACCGATTCTCCATGGCATCCACATCCTGACGCAGGTTGCGGCGTTCGATGCGCAATTCCTTTTTGGTGGCGGCAAGGTCGGTGTTGTACGATTTGATGGCCTGCTGCTGTTCCGGGGTCAGGATGACCTTGGCCGTGTTTCCCTCCTTCTTGATCTGGAGGTCTGCGAGCTTGCTCTGAAGTTCCTGTTGTTTCTTGTCGAGTCCCTCGATTTTCGCCTGATAACGCTGACGGGCCTCGGTCTCCATCTTTTGGACCACGGTGAAGGTCCGCCGGACCGTGGCCCGGCTCCGCGCCCCGATCAGGTTGGAATCTCCCGCCGCCTGTTCAATCAGGTTCTGGAACAGCCCGAGATTGCCGTTGCGGGGCATGGCCACGCGCAACATCTGGTTCACTTCCACACAATAGGGATCGTACAGGAAGTCGGCATCACCGAAGAGGTAGACCACACCGTCGGCCTTGGACTCCTTCAGCGATTCGCCCTCCTTGGTGTCGGTCTTGGGGTCTTCCGGCTTGGCGTCCTTCTTGTCCGCTGCGGGCTTGCCGTCCGGGAAGGCGGTCTTGAATTTACCGTAGAGACGGGTCGCCAGCGTGTACGACACGCCACTGGCTTTGAAGTCATCGACAATCTTCTGACCGTTGACCTGGGCGGTCATGCCATCCACCAATTGGGAATCGCGGGTGGTGTGGAGGAGGATGTCCTGATGCAGACCATCAGCCACCTTGCCGGTGAAGGCCCCTGCGAATGGAATCCAGAGGTCGTCGGTCTGACCGGTGACGGGATCATCCTGGGTGATGCCGTCGGCGTTCATGAAGAGAAAACTGGGGACCAGTTGGGGCCGGCCATCGCGTCCGGACAATTGACGCATGAACTGCTGGTCGGCGACCACCTTGGTGGCGTCAAACTCCAGCCCCCACGCCTTGAGCAGTTTCGGCATGCTGGAGCCGCCGCCGAGGCTGAGTCCCATCTGGTTGGGCTGGCGGTTGTCCGCCAGGCAGAGCGGGTCGAGGAAGGCGATGAGCTTTCCGCCGCGCAGGACAAACTGGTCGAGGGCGTATTGGGCCTTGTCGGAAATCTCCTTCGGATGCAGCACCACCATGACCTTGATGGCGTCGTCGATCTTTTCGCTGTCCATGGGGACATTCTGCACCTGGAATTGACGCTTCAATTCACTGATGATCACCCAGGGCTCGGACTGCCCCTGCCTGCCCATCTGCATCGCCATGGGGTTGAAGCCGCCCATGACTTGAAGCGGCGACATGACACCCACCACGGGGCGATTGGTGCTGATCACCTCGGAAACGGCCCGGGCCAGATCATATTCGAGCAGCTTTTCACGCTGCGGCGAGAGGAAGGAGATGGGGGACTTTTGGGGAGCGTACTCCACAATCAGGCCGAGGTACAATTGCTCCCCATTCCGAAGCAATTGCGGCTCGATGCCGTCCACCCGCGCCAGCTCTTCCGCCTCGGAATCGGGTTCGGGGTCGAGCTTGCGAATTTCAATCTTTCCGCCGGTCTGGGCACGAAACTCGGCGAGCAGGTCATCAACGGTCTGAACGTAGCTCTTGATTTCAGCGGGCATCCGGTCCTTGCCCTGGCTGGAATAAAACCGGATTTGGATGGGGGCATCCACCTTGGCCAGGATGGCCTTGGTTCCCGGAGAGAGGGTGTGGAGTTTGTCCGCCGTCAGATCGATCCGGGCGCGCACCGGACTCAAAATAATGTTGGCCCCAATCAGTGCGATGAACACCAGCCCGACGCCGACGGAGGAGTACAAGGCGGTCTGGAATTTGGATGAGCTCATAGATGCGACAGGAAGAAGGATGGATCAGGCTCCGCGCAGGCCGCGGAGAATCACGCTGTTGGCAAAGAGGCAGAAGGTGATGACGCTGCCAAAGAAGGCGAAGGCGCGAAGGTCAATGACCCCATGCGAGAAGGTGGTGAAGTGCGGCATGACACTGAGGGAACTGACGATGTTCACCAGCCATTCGGGTGCCCACTGGACCAGTAGCCCCGTGACCGGTTGCCAGCCGGCAAAGATGAGGAGGAAACAGACCACGACCGACAGGATGAAACTGATGACCTGATTGCGGGTGAGGGCCGAGGTCATGACGGTCACGGACAGGTAGGTGCCGGCGAGCAGGAAACTCCCGAGGTACCCGGTGAGGATGGTGCCATAGTCGGGGTGGCCCAGATAGCCCACCGTGAAGATGACCGGGAAGGTCAGTCCGAGGGCGAGGGCAATGAAGACCCAGCACGCCAGGAATTTACCCACGATGGCTTCCCAGGCTGCGATAGGCATCGTCAGCAGCAATTCAAGGGTGCCCACCCGTCGCTCCTCCGACCAGAGGCGCATGCCGGCGGCAGGAACCAGAAACAGGTACAGCCAGGGATGCCACATCAGGAACGCATCCAGATTGGCCTCCCCGCGCTCGAGCAAATTGCCCAGCATGAAGGTGAAAAAACCATTCAGGGAGAGAAAGATGACAATGAAAACGTAGGCGACCGGGGAATTGAAATAGCCGGAGAGCTCACGCTTGCCGACAGTCAGAATATTGCGCAGGGACTCGTTCATGGGACTTGCGGAGATAAATGAAAGGGGACTCCCAACCTTTTTCCGGGGGGTTGCGAGCAGACGGTGGAGCGATTACTCGGACGGTTTGACGGTATCCGGAAGCGTGATACTTCGGAACACCTCGTCGAGGCGTCCCTCCTCGGTTCGCAGGTCTTCAAAGCTCCAGCCTTCCCGTGCCGCCAGTTGGGCAACGGCTTTGGCCAACTCGCTATTGACCGACTTGTCGCGTGGGAACACGCGGACCAGGACGTGCGATCCGGTTCCCTCGGTTTCCACCCGGCCGACGACTCCCAGGGTGGAGAGCCGCGATTTGATGCTCTCCCCTGCGACGCCATGGGTCTTGAGGGCCACGGTTCCAGCCAGCTTGTGGCGGGCCCGCAGTTCCGCAGGTGTTCCGTTGGCCACCACACGACCGCGGTCGATGATGATGGCCCGTGAACAGACGGCATCGACCTCCTCCAGGATGTGGGTCGAAAAGATGATCGCCTTGTTCTGTCCGAAACGCTTCAGCAACAGGCGGATTTCATGCTTTTGATTCGGATCGAGACCGTCCGTCGGCTCATCAAGAATCAAAACCTCCGGATCGTGAATGATCGCCTGTGCCAGGCAGGTTCGATGCCGGTAGCCTTTCGACAGGGTGTCCACGGACTGGTGAAGGACTCCCTCCAGGAAACAGAGGCCCACGGCCGTCTGGATGGCCTGCTCGCGTTTGACCCCGTGAATTCCCCGGATTTCTGCAGCAAAATTCAGGAATCCATGGACGGTCATGTCGCTGTAGCACGGAGCACTTTCCGGCAGATAGCCAATCAACCGTTTGGCCGATATGGGGTCTTCCGCCACGTCAAAGCCGCCGATGGTCACCCGTCCCACGGTGGGGGGGATGAATCCCGTCAGCATTCGCATGGTGGTGGACTTGCCCGCGCCATTGGGCCCGAGAAAGCCGAGAATCTCCCCTTTTTGAACCGTGAACGAGACATCGTTCACGGCCCGTTTGGGTCCAAAGTCCTTGCTCAGATGTTCGACGACGATCATGACTGCAATCCGATTGTATTCTGAATCCTGTCCTTCACCGACGCACGCCAGCTTTGGAAAAGTGCCGGAAAAAGAACGGATCCACGGCCTGCCGTCAAGGGGTGACCTGTGAATCGGCGGCTTGTTGAGTCCTTCGACTCGATGGTCGAGTCAGTGTTCAAAACCCGTGCGGAATTTCCAGGCGACGGATGATCTCATCCACCAATTGGTCGGGTGACAGCGAAATATTGACCACCAGGGCGTCGGACGGGGCCTCGAGGGTGGCCAACTGGCTTCCCAGGAGCCCGGGAGGCATGAAATGGTCCTTGCGGGCCGCCATCCGTTGGGCCAGGAGCTCGGGAGTTCCTGAAAGGTGGACGAACCGGACTCCCGCCACTCCGTTGGACAGGCGTCGTCGGTACTCTTCCTTGAGCGCCGAACACGCAACGACCGCCGCGCCGCCACCTTCGAGTGTTGCCACCAGATAGGCATGGATGGCCTCGAGCCAGGGCCAGCGGTCTTCATCCGTCAATGGCGTCCCAGAGGCCATCTTGGACACGTTCGCCGGTGGATGAAATTCATCCCCGTCCCGAAACGTCCAGTTCAACTTCGCCGCCAGCCGGGAGCCGACCGTTGTCTTGCCCGCACCGGAGACGCCCATGATGACGATGACCATGGCGCGACTCTAGCAATGGAAGGCGTTGCAGAAAAGGGTGCGACGGCAAAGCTTCGTCTGTTTGTAACCAGTTCTTGACCAAGGGCAACGACAACCTTTCTGTTATTTACTTGCCCATGGTTTTCGTTCAGTCTCCCAGCGCTTGGAGACATTTTTAGGCACCTTAACGACCGTCGGCGTGGCATTGGGCCTGGGTATTTTACCGTGCTCCAGCCAGGCGGATGTCCCGGCGGCGTTGGGGGCTTCGACGGGAGGCGACGGCAGTCCGGCTTCCGCAAAGCCTGAGGTTGTCCAGGCAGGCACCGAGCCGGCGGCAGCGACGGATGCCTCCATGGACCCCGCGGCCCACCGTTCGATTTGGTCGGACTGGCATGCGGAGGACCTGCTCAAGTACGACTGGGGCAGGTGGCAGTTGAAGCCCCGTTTCTCGATGGTGTCCATTTACACCGATAACTTTCAATATCGCCCCTCCAGCCTGGCGGAGAGCGATGACCTGCTTTTTTTCAGTCCGGGCTTCGATCTCCAGTACGGCCGCACCGACTACAATCATGCCACGTTTGGTTACACCCACGATCAAGTGGTGTACGTCAGCCACTCGAACTTCAACACGTCTCAGGACCACCTGAATCTGGGGCTCAACCTCACCTACAACCGGTGGAATCTGACGGGCACGGACCAGCTCGACTTTCTTTCCAGCTTCATCGGAATTGCCAACACCCAGCGGACGATTTTGATCGCCCGGCAGCCCTGGAGAGACGGTTATACCCTGACGTTTGATGCCACTGAGCGGCTCCGGCCCTATGTGGTGGCGTATCACAATGCCATTGAATACGACGCGACATCAGGGTTCTATAACACGGAGTTGTTCAAGGGATCCGTGGGAACCTCCTATATCCTGACGTCCCGGGTGAAACTGTTCGGGGATTTCTACTACGGCCAGGAAAGTCCCTCCAAGACATCCGACCTTCAGCCGACAGTCTATTACAACGCCTTTTACGGTGGCGGTTTCGGCGCGACCGGGCAGTTCACCACCCGTCTCAGCGGGACGGTCCGGTTTGGGTATGAGCTTCGCTCCGTACCCAACAACCCCGCCATCAAGGATACGGGCTCGCCGGTCATCGCCCTCGACCTGACCTACCTCCCCACCCAGTACAGTCAGATCATGCTGACGGGTTCGCGGTCCACCTCCGTCTCGGCAACCACCCCGACGACCTCGGTTGAAAACAAGGTCAAGCTTTCGGCCATCCAGTATATTTCCACCGATTTGAAGTGGTCCGTCCAATTCGACGCGTCCGCTTCCCTGATCGATCTCACCGACCGCACCATCACCGGGGTGCTGGTGCCCTTTCCGATAGAAACGCCATCCGGGCCGGGCACCGTGTCGATTTTCTCGTCGGTGCGGACGGGACGGAATGACAAGGATTATTCCCTCGGTTTGAGCCTCAATTACACACCGAATCGATGGTTGCGAGCCTCACTGGGATTCAATCATGAGGAGTACTCCTTCAAGTACCACGACCAGGCGTATTCCTACTTTGCTGGATCCAATTTGAACGGCTTGCAGCCTTATCAGGTCAACACGGTGGTTCTGCAGGTCTCCATCGGCTTCTGAATTCCCCAGGTTTATGAAAATGTCGAACAAACTTTTTTGCCTCCTTGTCCTGCTGACGCCCGCCAGCATGACCCTTCGTGCCGGGGATGCTGCCGTCCAGGCCACTTCTCCAGTGTCCACTTCTCCAGTGTCCAATCCTCCCGCGGCAACGTCTTCCACAACCCCGCCCCCTGCCACGACAGCGGCGGCATCTTCTGCGAGCCGCGTCTCGGATGAGTCCCGCCGGGCCCGCAAGATCGCTGTGAACGATATCCTGGCGATTCGGGTGGTGGGAGAGCCGGACCTCAGCCGGGAGGTCAAGGTCGACGGGGACGGACGGATCGAAATGTTGTACGTTGGAACCGTTCAGGTGATCGGGCGCAGCCCGGCGGATGTCGCCGCCGAGATTCGGGATGCCCTGGACCGGGACTGGATCATCAATCCCCAGGTGGCGGTTGACATCAAACAGTATGACGTTCACTACGTGACCGTGATGGGTGCTGTGAATCATGCCCAACAGGTGCAGATCATCCCCGACCACCGGATGGATGTCCTGGAAGCCATCGGCGGTGCCGGAGACTTCAGCCGGGACGCCGATAAGGAGGGCATCACCCTCCGGCGGGCAGCGACCGGTCAGGTTTTGCGGCTTAAGAACCGCGACCTCATCCGGGTTTCAGAACCGAGCCAGCGGGTTTACGTCGAACCCGGGGATGTCATCAATGTCGAGCGGACCATTTTCTAATATTTAAACTGAAATTTAACGCCATGGACAACTCCGCCAACCCATCCACGGTCGCCCCCCGGGGCGAAGAAGGCCTGAATCTCCGGCAGTACTGGCATACCATCCTCGAACGGCGCTGGGCGATCATCATCATCTTTGCGATTTTCGTCCTGGGTGGTGGTTTCGTCGCCTTTAATTCCACTCCCGTTTACCAGGCCGTCGCCCGTTTGGAAATCGAGCCGGAAATCGCAAGCGTCCTCAGCCTTCGCGATGTCATCACGGCCAACAACAAGGATCAGGAATACCTGCAAACCCAGTATAAGAATCTGGTCTCCCGGTCTCTGATTGAGCAGGTCATCCAGAAGCTCAAACTGGACGAGGACCCGCGTTACTCCAAGGCGATCGATCGCGCCATGGCGGTCAGCCATGACATCACCATTGACCCGGTTCGCATGACCCGGCTGGTCGAGGTCAAGGTGTTGCATCCCAAGCCGCGGGTTGCCGAGGACATCGCCAACACCCTGCTGGAAATGTTTCTTTCCCAGAATCAGGACCGGAAGATCCTGCGCGCCCTGACCGGATACCGCATGCTGAAGCAGGAAGCCGTGTCTGCCGAAGCGGAACTTCTCGCCGCCCAGGAATCGGTCCAACGCTATCGTCAGGAGAAGAAGATGATTTCCCTGGTGGACGACAACCGGGCCATGGACAACGTCGATGCCTTCGGTTTGCGCCAGGCGCGGAGCGACGTGGAATCCCAGGCGATCATCACCGACGATGCCGTTCGCAAAGCCGCCGAGGGCAAACGCTGGGTCAGCGAAGGTCATGATCTGGCCGACTATGCCCTGGTCGCCTCCGACCGCTCCGTCTCTGAAATCAAGGTCAAGGTCCTGATGGATGAGGCCCGTCTTGAAGGGTTGAAGACCCGCTACCGGGACAAATACCCGCTCGTGATGCAGGCCAATCGGGAATTGGAGGTCGACGTCGCCAAATTGAAGGCAGAATCCGCCCGGGCATTTCAGGGCATTCTGTCCGCGGCCAGCATCGAGCAACAGAAGCTGGAAAACACCAAGGCGCGTTTTGCCGAGGCGGAGAAGCGAATGGAGGAGTTGTATGAGGCCAAATCCAAATTTGATGTGCTGGCACGTCAAAAGGAACGGGCGGAAACGATGTACCAGTTGATTCTGTCGAAGACCAAGGAGTTCGACATCAACTCCAAGGACACCCAGAACAACATGGTGATTGTGGATCGCGCCACGACGCCCGTGGTGCCGGCCAAGCCCAATCGCCCGCTGATCCTGGCCATGAGTGCCTTTGGTGGCCTCGCAGTGGCCGTCGGATTCGCCTTCCTGATGAGCTTCCTGGATGACTCGGTGAAGACGCAGGAGGATGTTGAGCAATACCTCAAGCTGCCGTTCCTCGGCTACGTTCCGAACATCAAGTCTTCCAGCATGATCGAGCGCGACCTTCAGGCGCATCTCCACCCCACATCCGGTCCCGCGGAAGGATTCCGAACCTTGCGGGCGGCCATCTCTCTCGCCCGCAACGGCGACAAACTCCGCACCGTTTCAGTCACAAGCACGATTCCCTCGGAGGGAAAGTCCCTCGTCGCCTCCAACTACGCCATCGTCACGGCTCAAACCGGACTGCGGACGCTTCTGGTGGACGGTGACTTGCGGCGCCCGTCGGTCCACAAGGCCTTCGAACAGCCGGCGCAAATTGGACTATCAGCCTATCTGGTGGAGCGGGTCCAGAACGTGGACGAAATCATCCACTCGACCGAAGTCCCCAATCTCGACATCTGCTGCTGTGGTGCGGTTCCCTCCAACCCCTCCGAGTTGATCAGCTCCCGTCGGATGCTGCAATTCCTGGAGGAGGTCTCCAATCGCTATGACCGGGTTGTTCTCGATTGTCCCCCGGTTTCGGCGGTCGCCGACCCCCTCGTGCTCGGCGCCATGTCGGACGGCATGGTGTTCGTCACCAAGTTTAACAAAATTCGCCGGGAACACGCCTCCCGGTCGATTCAGCGCATCCAGGAGGCCGGCATCCATGTCGTCGGAGTGGTCCTCAACGACATCGATTTCGAAGGCAAGGACAGCTACTACTACAGCTATCACTATTACCAGAACCGGTACTACGCGAGCCATTACAAGAACAAGACGACCGGTGTCGCAAAGAAGCCCGCCAAATCGGGGGCTCCTGTTTCAAAAGGGGCTCCGGAGACGGCCAAGACCGACAAGTCGGCCTGATCGTCTTCCTGCTTTCAATGACGCGAGCCGGGCGGTGACTCCGCCCGGCTCTTTTCGTTGAGAGGTCTCCCCACCGATTCATTCATCCCCCGTCGGTTGGGTGCTTGAATAAATGACGCGGTTTGGTGTCAGCTTGGGGATGTTCCTCCGCCGATTCAGACCCGCCCTCCTGGGAGGGGTTCTCGCTCTCTCGTCCTGGTCCGCTTTTCAACTGGCTGCGGAGACATCCTGGATATGGGCTGAGGGGCCCGGGAGCAAGGCCGCCGCACAGCTGCGCCGTGGATTTGATGTGGTGGAACCGCTCCGCGAGGCGGTCCTCTTCGTCACCTGCGATAATGGAGCCGTGGTCTCCCTCGACGGGCAGCCGGTCCTGACCAACGCCGATTGGAATCAACCCACCCGGATCGAACTGACTGCGAAGCTCAAGCCCGGTCATCACGAACTTCAGGCCGATTGCAAAAATGAAGGCGACATCGCCGGCCTGGTCGCCCGGCTGGTCTTCAAGCCGGCCAGCGGCAAGGAATCCTCGCTCGTAACCGATGCCACCTGGGAGGCCACCGTGCCCGGTCGTGCCGACTGGAAGGCGGCAAAGGTGGTGGGCCGCTACGGTGACGATCCGTGGGGGGACGCCCTGGCGGGTGCCGGTGCTCCGTCGGCTCCGCCCCGTGCCACCGATCCGTCGGAAATTCATGTGTTGCCGGGATTTCGTGTCGAACTGGTGCATGCCGTTCCCAAATCAGATCAAGGCTCCTGGGTCAGCATGACAGTGGACGACAAGGGGCGCCTGATCACCTGCGATCAGAACGGCAGCCTTTACCGGCTGACCCTTCCGGCTCCCGGATCCAGTTCTCCAACCGCAGTGGAACGCCTGACCAATTCCGTCGGGGGTGCCCACGGGCTCCTGTACGCGTTCAACAGCCTCTATGTCATGGTTAATGAGCAACGCGGGAGGCAGGGCCTCTGGCGGTTGCGGGACACCGACGGTGACGATCAATTTGACGAGGAAAAGCTGCTGCGCCGCATCGATGGCGGCGGTGAGCATGGCCCGCACGCCATCGTCCTTTCTCCCGACGGCAAATCCATTTACGTCGCCTGTGGCAATCACACCAAACTCCCCGATCACATGGAATTGTCCCGGGCGGCCCACGCTTGGAATGAGGACCAGGTGGTCACCCGCCTCTGGGACGCCAACGGTCACGCCCGCGGCATCCTTGCGCCCGGAGGTTACATCTGCAAAACAGACCCTGACGGCAAGGTCTTCGAGATGGTCAGTTCGGGCTATCGCAACGAATACGATTTCGCATTCAACAGCCTCGGGGATATCATCACCTACGATTCCGACATGGAATGGGACGCCGGGATGCCCTGGTACCGCCCCACACGCATCTGTCTGGCCACCAGCGGCAGCGATTTGGGCTGGCGTTCCGGTGCCGGAAAGTGGCCGCCCTATTACCCCGACAGCGTTCCTGCCCTTGTGGATATCGGACCCGGCAGCCCCACCGGTGTTGCATCCGGTCAGGGTGCCCGCTTCCCCGCCCGATACCAGCAGGCCATTTTCGCCAACGATTGGACCTATGGGACCATGTATGCCATTCACCTGACGCCGGAGGGCGCTGGCTACCATGCCGAGAAGGAGGAATTCATCAGCGGTCGTCCGCTTCCCCTGACCGACCTGCTGGTCCATCCCCGTGATGGTGCCCTGTACTTCGCCATCGGCGGTCGCGGAACCCAATCCGCCGTCTATCGAGTGACCTATGTCGGCACAGACTCCACGGCTCCAGCACCAGCCCTGACCCGGACCCCCGAGCACCAGATTCGCCGCGAACTCGAAGCCTTCCATGTGGAATCCGCCGGCCCCGAGGCAGTGGTCCAGTCCTGGCCCCATCTGGGACACCCGGACCGATGGATTCGCTACGCGGCGCGGGTCGCCATTGAGCGGCAGCCTGTCGATTCATGGGCGGACCGGGTCTTTACCGAAAAGCGCCCCTGGGCGGTCATTGAAGGTGCCGTTGCCCTCGCCCGTGTGGGGACTCCAGCCCATCGGGATCGGCTCCTGGCCGCCTTGAACCGACTTGATTGGAGTCCCCTGGATGAGGCTGCCCGCCTGGCAGTGGTTCGTGCCTATCAACTGACCCTGATCCGCCTGGGATCTCCCGAGGGAGAGGCCTGGACGGAGACTCTTCACCGGCTCGATGCCCTCTATCCGTCGACCAGTCGCCTCCTGAATCGGGAGCTGGCCGGCACGCTGATTCGCCTCAAGGCACCGGGTGTGGTTGCCAAGACGGTTCCCTTGATGCTCACCGCCAATGACGCCGACCTCAAATATGCCAGTGACGCCCTCCTGGCCCGAAATTCCGGGTATGCGGGACCATTTGCCCAGGCATCCGCCAGCAGGCCCAACCAGGAACAAATCGCCTTTGCCTACCTCCTGCGCGAGGCCACGGTGGGTTGGACCCCTGCCCTCCGGAAATCGTTCTTCAGCTGGTTCCCCCGGACTGCACCCTGGCAGGGAGGCAACAGCTTCCGCGGCTTCCTCGAAAATATTCGCAAGGACGCACTCGCAACCATTCCTGACCCCAGTGAGCGACAGGCCATGGAGGCCTTGTCCACCACCAAGGCTGCCGCAGGTGGCTCACCGGAATTCGCCGCCCCCAAGGGACCCGGCCAGGCCTATACGGTTGATCAGGCTCTGTCCGTCCTGTCCAACGGCGTCCATGGACGCAGTTATGACAACGGGTTGGCCCTGTTCCATTCCACTGGCTGCGCCTCCTGTCACCGGTTCAATGGTGCCGGCGGCGGAGTGGGACCCGATCTGACCGGTGTGGCCTCCCGTTATACGCTTCACGATCTCGTGGAAAACATCATCGAACCGTCCAAGGTCATCTCCGACCAATATGGGTCCGAGGAAGTCCAACTGGCCGACGGATCCACCCTGGTGGGTCGTGCCTACGAGGAAAACGGCAAACTTGTGGTGGTGGCTGATCCACGTAATCCCGAGGAATCCACCACGGTAGAGTTGGCACAGGTCAAGGGACGCAAGCCGTACCCCATTTCCCTGATGCCGGCGGGTCTCCTGAATCCCCTCAACAAGGACGAGGTGTTGAACCTCGTCGCCTACCTTCAGTCGGGCGGCGATCCCAAGAACGCGGTCTTCGCAAAATAGAGATCCGGACGCAAATCCCTCCGAAGGAAACATTTCCATCGGAGGGATGCGCTCCTGTAAGTCCCTGATCCAATCTAGGGACCTGGGAATTGAACCCAGCGTCCGGAACCAAGATGGCACGAATCAGGGACGGGTTGGTTGTTGATGATCCCCAGGACCAAAGGCCCGTCTCCATCTCAGCCTGGGCCGCTGGCCCAGGCCGGGATGGCAGCGTGGCGATGGCGTTCGTGCCTGACACCTTGAGCTCCAGGTGGAAGAAAACCTTTGAGCCGACCGCCGAAACCAACAACGGACCTGTCCCTCTGTTTGGTTACAAAAGCCCGAAAGTAATTCTTGAATATCGAAGTGATATCACTTAGATATCTGAACGTCGAATGACTCGACGCATATGAACGACAAGAAAAATTCAGTGAATCGGGAACAGGAAATCCAGGTGTTGAACGGTTGGACCGTTCTGCCGGTAGTGGTGCTGGGCTTTCTCGCCTCGCCGGCCCTGTTGGTGTTGTCCATCATTGCGGGCAACCAACAAGAGCTATCCGGAGTGGGGTTGGGAATGGGAATTGCCGCCGCCGTGCTTCTTCTGTTTGGAACCACGATTCTGGCATTTGGATTCTTTACCCTCCAACCCAACGAAGGACAGGTCTTGATTCTTTTCGGGGCCTATCGCGGCACTGTCCGGCAGAGTGGGTTCCATTGGGGGAATCCGTTCTATTCCAAGTACGCGAGTGCGGCTGGCGGCAAGATGGTTCGCAAGTACCGGTTGTCGCTTCGTTCGCGCACCTTTAACGGCGACCGCCTTAAGGTGAACGACAAGCGGGGCAACCCGATTGAAATCGCGTCGGTGATCATCTGGCGCGTGCAGGACACGGCACAGGCCACCTTTGACGTGGATGACTACGAAAAGTATGTCGCCACCCAGACCGAATCCGCCCTCCGGCACATGGCGAGTTGTTTTGCCTACGACCACGGAGAGGATCATGAGGTCACCTTGTTGAATGGCGTGACCGAGGTGTCCCAGGCGTTGAAGGGTGAGCTTCAGGAGCGGTTGGCGAAAGCCGGCCTGGTCGTGGAGGAGGCACGCCTGACTCATCTGGCCTACGCCCCGGAGATCGCCCAGGCGATGTTGCGTCGGCAGCAGGCGGAGGCGGTGATCGCCGCCCGGCAAAAGATTGTTCAAGGGGCGGTGAGCATGGTCGACATGGCCCTTCGCGAACTGGCACTCAAACAGGTGGTCCAATTGGATGACGATCGACGGGCGGCCATGGTCAGCAACCTGATGGTGGTGCTCTGCGGTGAGTCGGAGGTGCATCCGGTGGTCAATACGGGGACCCTTTACGCCTGAGCTGGAATGGCAGAACGAAAGGCATTCCTGATGCGGATCGATCCTGTGCTCTGGGCCGAATTGGAGGCCTGGGCACAGGATGAGATGCGCAGTGTCAACGGCCAGGTGGAGTACCTGTTGAAACAGGCCGTGGCCCGGCGCAAGCGTGGGGGAGAAGGAGGTGCTCCGGTTGTCCGGGAGCCCCAGGACACGGGCGGCGGGGGTTGAGTTCAGGGCGTTGCTTCGTCCCGACAGCCTGGCAGGAACCTCACCTCCGGGGTGCCTTTAGAACGGGAGAGTGCTGGACTCCCGGGGGCGAATCGAGCTCCCGCCCATTGAGGTTCATGGGGAACAGGCCTATTTGTGCGGATGCTGCGACTGCCTTAGTTCCTTCCATCGGGCGTTTTCCTCCTCAGCCTGATGCCTTAAATGAGATGCAATGGAGTTTATGGCGAGGACGACCGTGGTATCCACGATAACGGCCAAAGACAACGCCAACGCAGACCACTGAAATGTTTCCCATAACATTCGACGAACCGATGGTATGCCGCATCGCAGATGGCAAATGGAACACTTCAACCAAAACAAAATGAACGGAAGGGTCATCAGGCCAGCAGGTAGTGCGAATGTTAGAAAGCGAAAACCGACCGAATTCGCCACGATGGAATGGGTGAAACGGGAGAAGCCAGGGATAGATTGAATGACCGCATCAAACTGCGGAAAGGTGTCCAGGTTCGGCCAAATCCAGCGCGAGGCGATGGCTGCCGCGATGCTGACCAACCCTGTGAAGAGTCCCAGGATTGCCAGCGAAGCAAAGACGGCCTTCACGGAATTCCGGGAAAAAGACGAGGCATAAAACCCGATCAATGTGAGCCACAGACCGAAGACGATCACCAGGGCCAAAGACCATTCATCGCCATTCTGGAATTCAAAGACGCCTGGAAACAGGGCCCTCGCCAGTGCCAGTGGTAGCAGCAGGCCGAGACAAACCGAAGTGCCCAGTGCGACCCATCCCTTGATCCACCAGAGGCGGCGCACGGTGAACGGCAGCGTCAATTGGGCATCCAGCGTCCCCAGGGCCCGCTCTTCGGCAATGGGGATCACGCCGGCAGCAAGGCAGGTCCCCGCCCCCAGGATGCCGAGAAGCGCAAGCCAGGCGCCCGCGTCCCGGGCGGCGACCGCCACGCCGGATTGATCGTCTCCGATGCCGTTGGCGACCCAACGCAGGGTCAGCACCATCCCACCAATCAGGAGACTCAATCCGGCGGTCAGGAAGGGGATGATTTGCAGTCGGAGTTCTTTCCGGACCAATGCCCCGACGGGTCCGGTCAGGCTCCGCCGGACCACCCAATCCACGGGAAGGGAAAACCGGTAGCCAATGCCCCCTCCTCCGGTGGCCTCTCCCCGGGATTCAAACCGGAGGAAGCGTCGATGACCGGCCACCGCCATTCCCACGAGGTAGACTCCCAGACAGCTGACGCTGACAGAATTCATGGCCGAGGGGTTAATGACCGCAACGGTGTCCTGCCGTCCCGTCGCCCATTGAGCGATGGATTGTCCGATGGCCAGCATCCACAAGAGGGCGACAGGAAATCCCACCATCCCAACCAGGGCGGGCAGAGTGCCCCGGCAAATCAGTCCCAGAGTCGGTCCTGTGGCAACAGCCATCAGAGGAGGGACGAGAAGAAACACTGGAAATTGATGGTCGGCACCGTACCAACGATTCGCCGGACCGAAGGTGTCCAGTGCGACGACCGCCAGAAGCTCAAGCACCAGGAGAGGCCCCATCTTTTCCCAATACAACCGCCGCCGTGAAATCGGTTGAGCCAGCAGGGCATGGAGCGTCCGGCCTTCAAACTCTGCGCCAAAGGTCGTCGCACCCATCCAAAGGCAGCCGCCGGCGTAAGCCATCAACCAGGGGGGCCAGGACCAGGAACGGGGATCGTCGTCGACCAGCAGGGCAAGGGAGGGCGCCAGAGACGCGAGGAGCGCCCCGGGCAGTTGCAGGCGGAATTCCTTGGTGACCCGCCAGCTCCATCCAGCTTCGGTGCGGACAGCCAGGAGGAGCATCCCAATGACCGCGGTACCAAAGACAAACAACCGACAAAATTCGATGGCCGGAATGCCGTTCCATACCTCCGCTTGGTCCTCCAGAAAATAGCCCAACGGCAGCAAGACCAGCAGCCACCAGGCGGGATGGAACCGTCCGCGGGACCAGGAGTAAAAACGGTTCATGGGAGGCCTCCCTTCGATCCAGCGGCGGCGAGGAAAATGTCCTCCAGGGCCAGGGCTTCGGATTCCACCCGAAGGGCTTTTGCATTTTGAAGCCAGGCCACGACGGATTCTGCCTCGCCATTGACCATCAGTTCGAGCCACCGGCCCTCACGACGCAGGGTTCGGGCACCTGGAACGGACCCCGCGTCGGGTGCATCGTGCGCGAATTCCGCCCTCAACCGTCGGTACCGACTTCGGGCGTCGTCGGCATCGGCCGTCAAAATGGCCCTCCCGTGGTCCACGATGGTGAACCGATCAATCAATCCTTCAAATTCCGAAATCAGATGGGTCGAGACCAGCACCGTTCGTTCACCGGGGGCTGCATCCTGATAGGCCCCGATCACCGTCTGGATGAATTCCCGTCGGACGAGCGGGTCCAGACCGGACGTTGGTTCATCCAGGACGAGGAGTTCCGGTTCAGGACAGACGGCTCCGATGAGAGCGACCTGGGTGCGCTGACCTTTGCTGAGGGCGGTGGTGGCCAGCGTCGGATCGAGTTGGAAGCGATCCAACAGTTCCGTCTCAATCCGTCGGTTCCAATGCCGTCGAAAGCTCGCCTGATAATCGAGGGCGTCGCGGACTGTCATCCAGGGATAAAAGGCGACTGAGTCGGGAACGTACGCCAGCCGTTCTTTGACAGCGGCCTCATGGCGACCCGGTGAAAGCCCGAACACACTCACACTGCCTGATTGAGGGCGCAGCAGGTTCAACAGGCATTTGATGGTGGTGGTTTTTCCCGCTCCATTGCGGCCAAAAAAACCGTGGCATTGTCCCGGTTCCACGCGAAGGGAGAGTCCGTTGACGGCCTCGCTGCGGTCGTACCGGTACACCAGATTTTGGATGTCAATCACGGGTGACGTGTTCATGGGGATGGGTGCCCTATTCAGGACGATCGGCCTGCTGTTGTTGAAAATGTTGAAGACGCTGCGCCAGAAGTTCTGTGAGCTCTCCCGGCGGGATTTGAAGGTGGTGGGCCTGGACGATCACCGAATCCACCGCCTCGGCCAATCGTTCCGCACGGACGCTCCGGCGCAGGGGCGAAGGTGATCCTGTCTTCAGAAAGCAACCCTTGCCGGCCCGGGTCTCGATGACGCCCTCCGCCTCCAGCTCCGCATACGCTTTTGCGGCCGTATTCCGGTTGATGCGAAGCTCCTCTGCCAGTGCCCGGACGGACGGCAACGGATCGCCGCCTCGCAATATCCCGCCCGCCGCAGCCGCCTTCACCTGCTCGACAATCTGGCGATAGACAGGAACGCCGGAGCGAAAATTAAGAAGAGCAATCATGGGAACAACGAAGTTAAACTGGCATAGGACAGTGGGACAGTCAAGAGATGAAAAGCTTCCATGGTGGAACCCGTTGGGTCGGATGAGGTGCGGCTTGGACGGGTATCCATGGGACCCATTGTCATTCCATTGCGTTGAAGGGCGGATTCGGGACATCGTCCAAAACGTCATGGACCCGCTTTACAGGCCCTTTTCAAGATCCGGAATCTGGCACCATCTCCTCGTTGGGGCAGTCTGCTGCCTGTTCTCCACCGGAATCCGCCTCAAGGCTGGGGAGACCATCTGGCCTGCATTCTGGCTGACCAACGCGACGGCGGCCCTGGAATGGACAGGCCCGCATGACGCGGTCCTGACGGCGACAGCCGAGGGACTCCAGTTTCAAATTACCGGTCCGGATCCCTTTGTGCAGGGTCCGGCCCGGGATTATCCCGTAAATCAAACCGGCTGGCTGGAAGTCACGCTGCGCTCGGCACAGGTCGGAAACGGACAGATTTTTTGGTTCCAGGACGGGCCCAGGGAGCCCGATTCCATCCGCTTTTCCGTTTCGACGACCAATTGGATCACGGTCAAAGTTCCCACTCCAGCCCTGGGCCCCGGTTTTCATCTTCGCTTCGATCCTCCCGGTGAAAGCGGAAGTTGCGTTGTCCGGTCCGTGGTCAGTTCCCCGCGGCATCTTTACGCCGAACCTGCCTGGCGGACTCCACCCCGCCTCGGCGCCACCAACCATCCACTGGCGGAAGTCCGCTCCGGGCGGCTGACCTGGCAACAGCTCGGTGGCTGGGGGGAGAATGTCCTCCTTTGGGACGGCCAGCTGGTTGCCCAGGGTCACCCCCGTGCCCCATGGGGATGGGTCGAGAACGGTCAATTGCTCTGGGAGGATCCGAACGGTACTCTGGAAAAGACCACGGTCGATCGGTCGGGTTCCGGAATCACCCTTCAGTCGCGTGCCTCCACGTCCTCGGGCCGCACTCTCGCCTTACAGCAGCTCATCACGCCTGGACGGGAAGACAACACGATCGACGTTCAGACCACTTGGACGGCCGAGCGGGAGATCGACATCCTTTTCGCTCCATTGCTGTTGATTCATCCCCGCGAGGAGGTCTTCGGTGCCGAGCCGCATCAGGCCTTGTTCGCCGGTGTGGAATACCTCGAGAACGAACCCTCCAGTTCGGAACGAACTCTCAGGGGACCCCAAGCCCTTCGACGGGTTCCCGAACCGACCAAGATCACCTTTCCTCTGATGGCCGTGGCTTCGGACAAGGTCTGGATGTCGCTGGACTGGACCGTGGATGACCGCGTGGCGGCCCTGTTCGACGTTCCCGACCGTACCTGGCACAGCGGGGGACCAGTCCTTGGCCTGATCGCACCTGGAAGTGCACCGTCCCTACGCCCGGACGGTGCGTTACTGCCCTATGAGCCGGTGCATTTGGCGACCGGGGATCGGTTGACGGCGGAGGCGACGCTATCGGCTGGCAGCGGTGTTCTCAATGCGAGGCCAGGTCCATTTTTTGAAACCGAGCCCCTTTCGAAGTATACCGGGACTACAGTGATTCCCGCGGTTCAAGGCTGGGTCCGACGGCATGTGCCGCCGAGAGCGGAAGGTACGAAGGAACGCGCGGCGGTGACGGATTTTCTCGACGTCGCAGCCCATGGCTGGTTGGACAGTCGCCTGCGGCACGGCAATCGGTTCAGCCACGCGGTCGGTTCCAATTTTGGGGCTCAGCCTGCGGCGGACGCGGCCCTCTGGATGGACTGGTTGTCCACACGGGTCCATGAACCGGGACTTGCGGACCGCTTGCGCACGGCCTCGTCGGCCGCTCTCGCGGAGGTGCCCGTCAACGCCTGGCATGCATCACAAATTGGGCATATTCGACAACCTCTGATCCCGCTGGTCTATGGCCACGTGGCGGAAAACCTGGTGGCGCTCCAAGAAGAGGCCCGTCAATGGGTACAGCGCTTGGGGACCAACGGGGTGATGGCCTATTCCCCACCGGTCGGTCATGTGGACTTGAGCGAGACCCACGGATCACGGGAGGTCAATGGATTGGTCTCAAAGCCCATTCAGACCATCTTGCAGGCGGCCTTCATCACGGGGGATCCCGGATTGCGCGAGGATGGGCTCCGGTTACTGCGAACGTTGGATCGCTGGAAATTTGGAGTTCCCCGGGGTGCCCAAAGTTGGGAGGTGCCGCTTCACGCCCCGGATATCCTGGCATCGGCCCAGTTGGCGGATATCTACCGTTTGGGAGCCGTTCTTAGCAATAACGACCCCGCTCTGCTGCGCGAGGCCGAGTACTGGGCCTGGACCGGAATTCCCTTCGTCCGCCTTCAGGCGACGGGCTTTGATCCAGTCGGGTATTTCGCCACCACACCCGTCCTGGGAGCGACCGAGTACGTGGCCCCCAATTGGATTGGCCTGCCGGTGCAGTGGTGCGGCCTGGTATATGCCCGGACGCTGCTGGACCTGGCTGATGTATCAGGGAATAAGGACTGGTATCCGATGGCACGCGGGATCGCCTGGTCGGGCGTCCGGCAATCCCATACCCGCGATGATCCGGGTCTGATCGGATTGTTGCCAGACAGTTTCGATCTCAAGGCTCAGGTCCGGAACCCGGTTCCGATCAATCCGGCCACGCTCCTGCCGGGTGTGGCGGATTACCTGGGCCAGCCCGCGTTTTGCTCACGTGCCTTGGGGTCCGGGTCGATGGTGAGCGTCCACGCACCCGGGGCTGTAAGCCAGCTGGCCCCATTGTATGACACCAAGGGGGTGTGCACAGGGATGCGGTTGGATGTCCGTGCCTGGCCTGCCCATCCGTGGTGGCTGTTGGTATCCGGTCTCCAGCATCAACCTCGGGTCGAGGTGGACGGACGCTCCTATTCGCAGCTGTCTGGAACCGAATGGATTCCGGAGCACGGCTGGTTGATTTTGGGACAGACTGAACCGTCCATCAAGGTCACGATTTGGTTTTAACTATCACATCAGCAATTGGTTGAGTATCTTTTGACGGTCATTTGCCGTCGCCGGGACCGTATCACCAACCGCACGCCGTCTTGCACTGATCCGTCGCCCTTCGCTAAAAACCCCCCGTGCCTTCGCAGCAAACGCTCAAACAGCCGGTGACCTACTCCGGAATCGGCCTTCATTCCGGCAACCGGGTCCAGCTCAACCTGCTGCCCGCCCAGCCCAACAGCGGGATTCGCTTCCGGCGGGTGGATTTGGATGGACGGCCCGAACTGGAGGCGAAAGCTGAATTGGTCATCGATACCCAGCGGTCGACCACCCTGGGTCGGGGCAGCGTTAAAATCCACACCGTCGAGCACGTGCTCGCGGCGCTTGCAGGAGCAGGCATCACCAATGCCATTGTGGAGCTGGATGCCAATGAGCCGCCGATTGCCGACGGCAGTGCCCGGGATTTTGCCCGGTTGATTCGGGAAGTGGGGGTGATCGCCCAGACGGATACCTACGAGCCGTATCGTGTGACCTCGCCGCTTGAGGTTTCCGTGGGTGAGACCCACATGGCCATTCTGCCCCACGACGGCTTCAAGATTTCCTGTACCAGTGCCGACAAGGGAGGACGGTTCACCCAGTTCTTCTCCGTCGAAATCAACCCGGAATCGTGGGAGAAAGAACTCAGCCATGCCCGCACCTTCTGTTTCTTTGAGGAAATCGAATACCTCTATCGGAATGGCCTCATCAAAGGGGGCAGTCTCGAGAATGCCATTGTCATCCGGGATGATGCGGTGTTGACCAACGAACCACTGCGGTATCGGGAGGAATTCGTCCGTCACAAGATTCTCGACATCATTGGCGACCTGGCCCTCGTGGGGGTTCCGATTCGCGGCCATGTCATCGCCACCAAACCGAGCCATCACGCCAACACCGAGCTGGCGAAGGCAATTGTGGCCCAGCAGCGCAAGCCCATCCAGGCGGCTCACGCCTTCACTCCTCCGCCCGTCCCCGAAACACCGGCGGCACCCGCCAAAAGCGAGACCCGACTGGTTGCGGCCCCCGTTGCCAAACCGGAGACGAATGCTCCGGTGATTCTGGACGGAACCACCCTCGACACCATCGGGGTGATGAAGATCCTTCCCCATCGTCCTCCCTTTCTGATGGTCGATCGGGTGGTGGCCATTGATGGCAACAAGATCACGGCCATGAAGAATCTGACCATCGGCGAACCGTTCTTTGACGGCCATTTCCCCGGTCATCCCATCATGCCGGGCGTTCTCCAGTTGGAAGCCATTGCCCAGGTGGCCGGCATCCTGATGATGCGGCAGGCGGAGAACATCGGGAAACTGGCCTATTTCATGTCCGCCGAGGATGTCCGCTGGCGTCGACCGGTTCGACCGGGCGACACCCTCATCATCGCCGTCGAAATGACCAAGAACCGGGGAAAGATCGGCAAGGCCAAGGGTGTCTGCTCGGTCGACGGAGAGGTCGTCAGCGAGGCCAATGTCACCTTCATGCTGGTGGACCGCTGACCATGTCCACCCTTCATCCCACCGCCATCCTTCATCCGGAAGCCGTCCTCGGTGAGGACTGCTGGATAGGTCCCTATTGCGTCGTCGGTGCCGGTGTCCGGCTCGGCGACCGGTGCCGTCTCCACAGCCACGTCGTCATCGACGGGAACACCTCCCTCGGATCCGACAACGAGGTATTCCCTTTTGCCTGCCTCGGTCTCAAGACCCAGGATCTCAAATGGAAGGGCGGCCTCACCCGGGTGGAAATCGGTGACCGCAATGTCTTCCGGGAGTATGTCACCGTTCATAGCGCCACGTCGGACGGCGGAATCACGCGGGTCGGTTCCGACAACCATTTCCTCGCTTATGTCCATCTGGCCCACGATGTGACGGTCGGCCATCACGTCATCATGTCGAACGTGGCGACCCTGGCCGGACATGTCGATGTGGGCGACCATGCGGTCATCGGTGGACTGGCGGCCGTGCATCAGTTTTGTCGGATTGGCTCGTTCGCGATGATCGGCGGCTGTTCCAAGGTGGTCCAGGATGTGCCGCCGTACATGATGGCCGATGGCAATCCGGCGGAGACCCGTTTCATCAACAAGGTCGGGCTGGAGCGCAACGGGTTTCCTCCGGAAACGATCAAGACCTTGATCAGTGCCTTCAAAATATTTTTCAAGGAGGGACTGACCACCAGCAATGCGCTGGTCAAGGCCGCCGGGGAATTGCCGCCGTCACCCGCTCTGGAGCATTTACTGCAATTTATCCGGACCACCGAACGGGGTATCTCAAAGTAGGTTCCCCGGGTGGGTGTGTGTCGGGCATCAGCAGGATGAGGATGGCCCGCTACTCCTGTTTCAGACGGACTTCAGGATGGGCTTCACCACGTCGCCATCCACGTCGGTGAGTCGACGCTCGATGCCGTTGTGGTAGTACGTCAGCCGTTCGTGGTCGAGACCGAGGAGATGCAGGATGGTGGCATGCAGATCGTGCACGGTCACCACGTCCTCCACCGATTTGTAGCCGAACTCGTCGGTCGCCCCGTGGCTGAAACCGGCTTTCACTCCCGCACCCGCCAGCCAGCAGGTGAACCCATCCGGGTTGTGGTCCCGGCCCTGGGACCCTTTTTGGAACGTTGGCATCCGACCAAACTCGGTGCACCAGACCACCAGGGTGGTTTCCAGCAACCCCCGTTGTTTCAGGTCAATCAAGAGGCCTGCCGTCGGCTTGTCCAGGACCGGGCCGTGGACGCTGTATTGCCCCAAAAGGTCCTTGTGGCCATCCCAGTTGCTGACCCCTTCGCCGCCGGTTTGGTAAGCCCCGTTGAAGACCTGCACAAAGCGCACGCCCTTTTCGACCAGGCGACGGGCCAGAATGCAGTTGCGGGCGAAGGCTGCCCGGAGGTCCTTGATTTTCGTGCCAGACTCGTCGGCCCCGTAAAGCCTCAGGATGTGTTCCGGTTCGGTGGATAGATCGGCTACCTCGGGGACGGTCAGCTGCATCCTGGCTGCCAGTTCATAGCTGGCGATTCGCGCGGCCAGCTGACTGTCCCCCGGATACTGGCTGGCATGGCGTTCATTCAACTGCTGAAGGAAATGCCGGGTCGCCTGGTCCGTTGCGTTGCTGAGGGCCTCTGGGCGGGCCAGATTGCGGATGGGATGGGTGGCGTTGAATTCTGTTCCTTGAAAGGCCGCCGGCAGAAACCCGGGAGCCCAGTTGTTGACGCTGTTTTGAGGTTTTCCGCGCGGATCGGGAATGGCGACATAGGCGGGCAGGCTCTGGTCCTCGCTTCCCAGGGCATACGTCGCCCACGAGCCAAGGCTGGGAAAACCGTCGAGGGTGTTGCCGGTCGACATGTAGTTTTCTCCCGGACCATGGGTGTTGGTTTTCCCCTTCATCGAGTGGATGAAGCAGAGATCATCGGCCAGCGCACCGATGTGTGGCACCAAATCGGAAATCATTTTGCCGCTTTGACCGCGCGGACGGAATTCCCACGGGCTCCGGGTGAGGGCCCCCTGTTCGCCTTGAAACGTGATCAGCTTTTCGCGGCCCGGCATCGCCTGACCATGGCGCCGAATCAGCTCCGGTTTGTAGTCGAACGTGTCGAGCTGGCTGCACGCACCGCTGCAGAAAATCACCAGGACGTTGGTGGCGCGGGGCGCAAAATGCGTGGTGCGAGGGGCATAAGGCTGACCCGGGGCAATGGCCGGTCGCAACGGGTCCTTGCCTGACACGGTGGCCGCGAGCAGGCCCTGCCGGGAGAGAAGCTGGGTCAGGGCGATGGCACCGAGCCCCAGTCCGGCATCCGATAAAAACCGTCGCCGGTTCGATAGCGGACCGCTCAATGAAGGCACACCGGATCTCATGGAATGAAGAGGAATTCGTTGGAGTTCAGCAACGCCCGGCAGAGAGCCGGAACCCCTTCAGCGCGGGCGAAGGCAATGGCCTCACGGAGTTCGTCGGACGTCGCGGCGCGATTGTAGGTTCGCTGCCAGGCCAGCTGCAATTGGGCGGAGAGATCGTCCCCCGCCTCCCGTTGGAGCCGGGCGGAAAAGGCTTGGGATTGCTGGAGCATGAACCGGCTGTTGAACAGGTTCAGCGCCTGCAACGGGGTCGTGGAAACGCTCCGCCGCGGGGCCACCAGGCTGCCATCCGGACAATCAAAAGAGCCAAAGATGCCATCCTGTTCCATCCGAACTTTGAAGGCGTAGACCATCCGTCGGGATTCAGCGGGGCCGAATTCCTCTTTGGGATGGTAGTGGTAGACATTCTCGCGATCGACGTCGTGGAGGAAAAAGCTGGGGCCGCCCGCCGTCGTGTCCAGTGTCCCACTCACGGCCAGAATTCCATCCCGGATGGCCTCGGCTTCCAGTCGTCGGGGCGGAAAGCGCCACAATAGGCGGCTGTTTCCATCCACCCGAAGGGCATCCGGACGGGGGGCACTCGACTGACGCCAGGTGGCGCTGGTCAAAATCAGGCGTTGAAGATGTTTGATCGACCATGCCCCGGCAACGGTCTCCGTGGTGCCGTCGGTGGAGAGGGGGCGGACCAGTTCAGCAGCCAGCCAGTCCAGAAGTTCCGGATGGGTGGGGCGTGCGCCGTTGCGGCCAAAATCGTTGGGAGTCTCAACCAATCCCACCCCGAACTGATGCTGCCAGAGGCGATTGACGATGACCCGGGCGGTCAGTGGATTCCCGGGCGAGGCAATCCAATCGGCCAGCTTGCGGCGTCGTTCCTGTTCCGGAAGCTCCGGGGACCACTGTTCGGGTTGAAACAAGGCGAGGGTTGCGGGGGGGACCTCCTCACGCGGTTGCATGGCGTCACCCCGGTGGAAACGGTGCGTCGGACCCGGCTGGCTGAAGGTGCCCGAGTACACCATGGGTGCCTGGGCTGCCTGTTGCCTTTCTTTGCGCAGACCTTCCAGTTCAGCCAGCCATCGGCGACCCTCCTGGGCTTCCGGCTCGGGAAACCGGTTGAAGTCATAGACGGGCCCCGTTGGTTTTCCGCTGGATGCCACCGGTTGCCGGTCGTTGGAGCTTGCGACCACCTGCCAGTGACCCGGCTCCAGAGCCGCTTCAATCACGTAATCGGTGGCCAATCGGTCGGCGAAATTGCCGTCGTGATCCCGGCCCCAGACGATGCGCTCGATGCGCTCCGGACGGGCAAACTCCAGCTGCACCCAGCCGTGCCCATCCTCATTTGAAATCCAGGATCGCGTGTTGCCCTTCCGACCGTCATTGATGTGCTCCAGCTTGTGGATGTCGTATCCCGACAGAGTGCCGGAAGCCAGGGGTCGGGTTCCCAGGGACGCCAGCGCCACATTGCGGTCGCCCGACCAGACCTCGAGTTCATCGAGGCACGGTTCACCGCCGGTCGATGCCCGGATGGTGAAGCGGATAAAGCGGGCCTCCACCGGAGCAAAGGATTCCGTGTTCTCCCGGGCGTTGACGGGTGGTCTGGGGGTTGCGGAACGGAGCGCGACGGGAGGCGGGGCCGTGAACCGGGTCAGACCCGCTTCCGCCACCCGGATTTTTTCGTCCAGTTCCCGGATTCGTGCCTCCCGTTCCTGCGGCAGCGGTTCCGCCCGTTCCCCATGCCGTACCCCGGCGAAAACGGCCGACAGAGCGTAATACTCGGTCTGGGACACCGGATCGAATTTGTGATCATGACAGCGGGCACACCCCAGCGTCAGCCCGAGGAAGGCGGTGCCGGTGGTGGCCACCATGTCATCCAGCTGGTCTGCTCGCTGTTGGGCGGTGAGCACCGGGTCCGGGCTCCCCACGATGTCCACGGGACCGGCCACCAGGAAGCCGGTGGCGACGTCGCTTCCGAGGGCATCCCCGGCAATCTGCTCCCTAATGAATCGGTCGAAGGGCAGGTCCCGGTTGAAGGCGGCGATGATGTAATCGCGGTAGCGCCAGGCGTTGGGCCGCTCGCGATTGGTCTCAAAGCCATTGCTTTCAGCAAACCGAACCACGTCGAGCCAGTGGCGGGCCCAGCGTTCACCGTAGCGGGGATCGTCCAGGACCTTGTCCACCCATCGTTCAAAAGCCCGGGGGCGGTCGTCGCGCTGGAAGGCTTCAACTTCGGCGGGCTCCGGAGGCACCCCCAGCATGACCCAGTAAAGCCGGCGAATCAGGGCGGACCGGTCCGCCTCGGGGGAAAGGGTGAGGTGCAGCTCCGAAAGCTTCGAACTGACGAAGGCATCAATCGGATTAACGTGATCTGATGAGCCGCCCGTCGAAGTGAACGTCGGTGTCGGGATCGGAGGGCGAACCACCGGCTGAAACGACCAGTGCGATGCCGAACGGGAATCCGCCGGTACCCCGGCGGCCCGGCTGGTGAACGGACCGACTGCAGCCAGGACCAGGGAGGCCAGCAGGAGGGAAGTCCGGAGGGCCAAAGATCCGCTGGAACGGCTTCGAGCCCGGGCGAACACTTCCTTCCGACGATGCATTCGGCGAGCTTGTCGCCCCGGTTCCGGCTTGGAAAGAAGGATTTGCCCGGTTCGATCCGACGAAGGCCGTCCATCCGTTCCGCGACCGCTAACCTGTGGATCGTTTGAAAACAATCATGGACCTGCGAGCCCATCCCTGTTCCTCTTCAACGCCGGGATCCATTGAGGCCGGCGCAGTTTTACTCTTTAGGACCATGGCTTGGAACCCCCTGAACCTGACCGTTCGCGTTGGATGCAACCTGGCTTACACCACGCCGGTAGCCACCCCCGCGTTGTTCGTCCTCAAACCGCGCTTGGAAAGCCGGATGTTGCTGATGCAGGAAACCATTTCCTTTGGCATCGGCCTCCCCTCCTACGAATTCCAGGATGCCCACGGCAACAGCACCTACCGTTCCACGCTGATGCCGGGTCGGAACGTCATCCGTCACGATGCATTGGTGGCCGTCTCCTCGTTGCCTGAGAGTCATGTGGTTCACGGGCCGATTGTCAGTATCGGACAGCTTCCCTTCGAGTTGCTGCGGTACACACTGCCCAGTCGCTATTGCGACTCGGACAAGCTCCGCGATTTCGCCTGGCATCACTTCGGGCATATCCAGCAGGGACTGCAGCGGGTGCAGGCCATTTGCAACTGGGTGCATCACAACATCGAATACCGGTTTGCCTCCGGTCGACCGGATTTGTCCGCCTCCGAGGTGATCGCCCGCCGTCACGGCGTGTGCCGGGACTTCGCCCACTCGGCCATTGCCCTGTGCCGGGCGTTCAACCTTCCGGCCCGCTATGTGACCGGGCATCTGCCGGACATCGGGTTTCAGGACCCGGGCACTCCGATGGACTTTCACGCGTATTGCGAGGTCTACCTTGGCAACGAATGGATCACGTTCGATCCCCGGTTCAATGTCCCCCGAATCGGCCGGATCAAGATTGCCCACGGCCTGGACGCCGTGGACGGTGCCTTCACCACCATTTACGGCGAGGCCACACTCGATTACTTCGAGGTCTGGGCCTATCAGGTGGACCCCGGAATGGTCAGGGTGGGTGATCCGGTCGACCTGAGCCGGCGGATGGACGGGACGCCGTTTATCCGACTTTCGTAGTTGGGATCCGCAGCGCCCATTGAAGTCTGACTGGCAATAGGTTGTGATAGTTGTGGGTGTGGTTAGGTCGGCCTACGGCTTGGACCGGGCACGTCGGTCCCACCGTTCGATTCTTCTTTCTCTGTGTCCTCTGCGTCCTCTGTGGTTGATCCTCAGGACCGTGAGCAAGAGTCCAACCACAGAGGGCAGAGGGCGCGACGACCACCGTGTCTACATCGGTGTGGGCGGGGCCTCTTGAAGCGCACGTCGTCAGGGTTACACCCCATGGCTCGGGGCCAACGGAGTCTCTACCTTTCAGATAGACCAAACAAAGGGTGTTGCGGAAAGAATTCCCGACCGCCGCCCCTTGTGGACCTCTGGAGCCCGCCGTTATGAAAACATTAAAAGACCTTTTCCTGAATGAACTTGCTGACATGTACGACTCGGAGCACCAAATCCAGCGCGCCCTTCCGAAGCTCGCCGAGGCGGCGACCTGCGAAAAGTTGAAAAAGGCCCTGACCTCCCATCAGAAGGAAAGCGAAGGACAGATCAAACACCTGGATGAGGTTTTCGCGTCTGCCGGGGCAAAGCCCCATGGCAAGACCTGTGATGCCACGGTGGGAATCCTCAAGGAGACCCACGATCTGGTCGCCCATTTCAAGGGTTCACCGGTTCTCAATGCGGCTCTGGTCAACGCCGCCCAGAAGATCGAGCACTATGAAATCGCCTCCTACGGTGGACTTCATGAATGGGCCGTCCTTCTGGGAAACAAGAAGGGAGCCGAATTGCTCAAGAACATCCTCGCTGAGGAAAAGGCCGCCAACGATACGCTGACCGCCCTGGCGCGCAGCACCTGCAATCCGGAGGCTCTGGCCGTCGGAGCGACGGTGCCCTCCGTTGGAACGGAAAAAACGACCGCCCCCCAGCCCCGTCCGTCGATGGAGCACGCTCCCAAATCCACCTCCAAGGCGCCCGTGGTGGCTGCCCACTAAGGCCATCCGTCGTCCTATTCACCTCACCCCATCTCTTCTTATGCCAACCAACGAATCTGCAACCCAGTCCAAACAAGACGCACTCGCCGATGAAGCGCGCGCATTGATCGCCGCCACGGCGGAAGTGGCCGGCGAAAAAGTGGCTCAGGCGCGCCAGCGCCTCACTGCCGCCATTCATCAGGCTGAAGCGGCCTGCGGGCGCCTTGGCGAACGGGCTCTCGACGGCGCCAAGGCGGCCGATCACACGGTGCGGGAACATCCTTACACCGTCGCGGCTGCTGCCTTCGGCGTCGGGGCGGTCATCGGTTTCCTCCTCACCCGCCGCACCAGCAAATAGTCCACCATGGAAAAGGCGACCAACGGTCTGGAGAGACTGGCCTCGGCTGTCGGCGGGTTCGGGAAAGCCCTACTCGCCATGGGCGAGAACCGCCTGGAGCTTTGGTTGCTGGAGGTGCAGGAGGAGCGTGAGCTCCTCCTGCGAACCGTGCTGCTGGCGCTGGGCGTGGCCACTTTGGGTCTCCTCGCCTTGATCAGCCTGACTGCCGCCATCTGTGTCCTCCTCTGGGAGCGATCTCCGGGGACTGCCCTGCTGGGTTTGACAACCGTTTACGGTCTGGGTGCGGCTGTTCTTTCCTGGCGGCTGTTCCGGCTGCGTCGGGTGGCACGACAGCCCTCCGCCACCCTGGAGCAACTCCGCAAGGACCGTGAGTGCTGGGAGAAGCACCTTCCATGAGTTCCCTGAAGGCCCGAAAGCAGCTGTTGATTGCCGAAAGTGAGCTCAATCGGATTCGACTGGTCCGTGAATGGGAGAAGGGCCGCGACGGAGTCGTCGCCCTCAGCCACAGCACGCAATCCGTCGCACGAACCGCATCCGCCGTCATTTCACTGGTCTCATCCCTGGTTTCCTCACCGGGTCGTGCCCCCAGGCCACCGCAACGTCCATTTTCGTGGTGGGATGCCGCTGCCAAGGGCATGCGGCTGGCAGTCGACATCTGGAGGCAGCTTCACCCGCCCGACCGGACTCCGTAGCGCTGGCCTTCAAATCCGCCGGGACACGGGTGGATGGAGAAGGACCCGGATGGGTCACGAGACCTTGGCTTCTCCGATGGGGATAAGAACACTGGTATCAATCCGGATGCAGGGTTTCACCCCATGGCGATGGGTCCACTTTCGGGGCATTCTCATCGTGGTCATCCGAGAGAGGTGCGGGCAAAAGGAGATTGTTCCTGCCGGGACAGCCGTTGGATTCGCATCTATTTCCAGAAACGGAATCGTCTTGGACGCCGCCATCTCTTTATGAAAAACACACGAAATCTCACCCTATCCCTGCTTTGCATCACCGCTCTGATTGGCCTCCTCGCCAGTGGCTGCAACACTGCAAATGGCTTCGGCAAAGACGTTCAAAAAGCCGGCGAAGGGATTCAAGACGGAACCAAGTAGCCCCAAATCGTGGGGAATCCCGCCTCCCCGAAATTCAGTCGGGTTACACCCCATGGCTCCAATTGAAGGCGTTGTTTACCATTCAGGAGCGGCGGATGCCTGTCGGTGTCCCCCCTCACTTCATTATGAAAAATACACTCTCTCTCGCACCCTGGATGGCCGGTGCCCTGTTCATTGCACCTCTGGTATTAACCGCCTCCGAAACGGATGATCGCATTGAATCCGCAGCCCGGAAATCCTATGTCTTCAAAACCTACCTGTCCGGCGACTCCATCCACACGGAATCCAGGGAAGGGGTCGTGACGCTGACGGGAACGGTTGCGGTCATCGAACATCGGACGCTTGCGGAAGACACCGTCGAAGGATTGCCCGGGGTTCTCCGGGTGGACAATCAACTCAAGCTCAAGGGTGAAGCGCCGCCGGAGCACTCCGACACCTGGCTGGCCCTGCGGGTGAAGTCCGCCCTCCTGTTTCATCGTCATGTCAGTGCCACCGGGACGGAAGTGCTGGTGACGGACGGAATTGTCACTCTTCGGGGTGAGGTGTCGAACCTCGCTCAAAAGGATTTGACCGGTGAATACGCCAAGGACGTCGAAGGGGTCCGGGATGTGAAGAACGAATTGACGGTGTCCGTTGCTCCGGCCAAGCCGGCTGAAACTCTGGATGAACAGATCGATGACGCCTCGATTACTGCCCAGGTCAAAGCCGCCCTTCTTGCCCATCGGTCCACCCGTTCTCTGAAAACCAAGGTGTCAACGCTGGAGGGAGTGGTGACCGTGACCGGTCGTGCCTCCAATGACGCGGAAAAGAGCCTTGTCGGCAAGTTGGTGGGTGACATCAACGGAGTCCGCCAGGTCATCAACCAAATCACGGTGGAAATCTCCGCCGCCTCGGCGAAGTAGGAAAACCAGACGAGCGACCGGCACCTCATGTGCCGGTCCAGGCTGGTTCTCAATGCAGTCCACACCCCCATTCCCATGCTTTACACCATTGCCGTCATCCTCCTGATCCTCTGGGTCCTTGGATTGGTCAGCAGTTATACCATTGGCGGATTCATCCACATTCTGCTGGTGGTCGCCGTGGTCATGATTCTCGTCAATCTCATCTCAGGGCGACGCGGAAATTGAATCCGCGCGATCCAGGTGAGGGGAACGCAGGCTGGAATGCCTGTGCGGAGCTGACGCTGAGGGCGGGGATTGAATCCAGGCCATGATTCAAAGCCTTATCTCCATCGTCCCCCGGTGGGTCGCCCGTCACCTCCATCCGGCAAGTGGCGAGCCGCCACTCCGGGGAGAGTTGATGAGCTCCGAACAGTTGGTCCGGCACGCGCGGACCCTGGCGACGAACCATGAGGTCATCATCCGTCACCGGGACAATCGTCTGCTGGCATGCCTGGATGCCAACGAGCAGGTCCTTCGGAATTTCAACCGATCCACGCTCATAATCGGGCGCGAGCGTCACCTGACGCCCGCGGCGGAGTGGCTGCTGGACAACTTCTATTTGATAGAGGAACAGATCCATCTCGCCCGTCGGCATCTGCCTCGCGGGTACAGTCGTGAACTGCCGCGGCTGGTCGGGGGCTCCTCCAGTGGGTTGCCCCGCGTCTACGACATCATTCTGGAATTGATTGCCCACGTGGATGCCCAAATCGACGCCGAGCCACTGGCCAGCTTTATCGGTGCCTATCAATCCGTTTCCTGGCTCAAGCTGGGGGAGCTCTGGGCCATTCCCATCATGCTCCGCCTCGGGCTGATCGAAAACCTTCAGCGGATTGCCAACCGGCTGACACTGGCGAGGGCTGATCGGGATTCGGCGGTCACCTGGGTGAATCGCCTGCAGGAGATGACCGGGGAACAACCGTCCGGGCTTGTGATTGTGGTGGCCGAGATGGCCAGGGCGGACCTGAAGTTATCCAGTTCATTCGTGGCGGAATTCTGTCAGCGCCTTTCACGACAGAGTCCCGTCCTCCAACTCGCCCGCACCTGGCTGGATCAGCGTCTGTCGGAGAAGGGGACCTCCATTGAGCTCCTGGTACATCAGGAGAGTCAGAGCCAGGCTGCCGACCAGGTTTCCGTCAGCCACTGCATTTCCAGCCTCCGGTTTCTCAGCACCATGGACTGGATGCGATTCGTGGAATCCCACAGCCGGGTCGAGACCATTTTGCGGTCCGACCCGGCTGCAGTGTATCCTGAAATGGATTTTCAAACCCGGGACTCCTACCGGCATGCGATCGAGTCCCTGGCACGTCATGGAACTGTCAGTGAAACGGAGGCCGCGGAGCGGGCCATCGGGCATGCCGTGGACGGTGCTGGAAAATCAGGGCCCAACGCGCGTTCCGCCCATGTGGGATTTCACCTGGCCGACCGGGGTGCCGATGCGTTGAGGAGGGATCTGTCGGTGCGGTTGCCGTGGTCGTCCTGGGTGGAGTCGGCGCTTCTGGATCATCCGTTGCTGTTCTACTGCGGTGGTGTCTGCGCCTTGACGCTTCTGGCGGTCATGGCGTGGAACCTCCAGTTGCAAACGGCGGGTTTCACACAGGCAAGTTACATCTGGTTCATCCCGTTGGTCGCGATGGGGGCGAGTCAGTTGGCGGTGGCTCTGAGCAATCTGCTGTGCGGCTGGATGGTAAAGCCGCGGCTTCTTCCCCGGTTGGATTATTCCCTGGGATTGCCTGCGGACCGGCGCACCATGGTGGTGGTTCCCACGTTGATTTCCACCGAGGACGAAGTCGACCAGCTCATCGGAAACCTGGAGATTCATCACCTGGCAAATCCCGATGCCCACCTGCATTTTGCCCTGTTGACGGATTTCCTGGATTCAATCACCGAAACTACGCCCCAGGATGCCTTCGTGCTGGAAAGGGCCCGTCTCGGCATCGTTGCCTTGAATCAACGCCATTCAACCGCCGGTCGTAGCATTTTTTACCTGCTTCACCGCCCCCGGAGATGGAATGCCGGGGAGGGATTGTGGATGGGTTACGAGCGAAAGCGGGGAAAATTGAGTGAGTTCAACTCACTCCTTCGTGGCGGGGCCGCCGGATGCTTTTCCACGGTCGTGGGGGAAACCGGGATTTTTCCATCGGTCCGATACGTCATCACGCTCGATTCGGACACCCAGTTGCCGAGGGACGCCGCCCGGCAATTGGTCGGGATCATGTCCCACCGGCTGAATCGCCCTGAATTTGACCCGGTCCGGGGCATCGTCGTCGAGGGCTACGGCATTCTTCAGCCGCGGGTGGGCGTGAGCCTGACGACCGCCCGGCGCACCTGGTTTGCCCGCCTGTTTGCCGGCGATTCCGGTATTGACCCCTATACCCGGGCCGTGTCGGACCTGTATCAGGACCTGTTTCAGGAGGGATCCTTTGTCGGCAAGGGCATTTATGATGTGGATGCCTTTGAACGCGTGATGGCCGGTCGCTTCCCGGAAAACACGGTCCTGAGCCATGACCTCCTTGAAGCGTGTCATGCGCGATCCGCCCTGGTGAGTGATGTGGAGTTTTATGAGGGATTTCCCACCCGCTACAGCGTCGACACCGCCCGCCGCCACCGCTGGATTCGCGGCGACTGGCAGGCAATCCGCTGGTTGCTGCGGCGGACACCGGGGGTGGACGGAGTATTCCAACCCAATCCCCTGACCCTCCTTTCGCAATGGAAGCTGCTGGACAATCTTCGCCGGAGTCTGGTTCCCGCCGCGCTGACCACCTTCCTCCTGGCCAGCTGGCTGTTCCTTCCGACATTGAGCGGTGAAGCGGCTCTCCTGGTGGTGTCGGTGATGATCCTTCCGGCGTTGCTGACTGCGGTGGGGTCCGTCCTTTCCAAGCCCGGGGAGATTCCCACGGAACTCCACCTCTGTCAGGTGGGCCTCACGGTCCTTCAGCAACTCGGCCAGCTGTTGCTGAACGTCGCGTTTCTTCCCTGCGATGCCGCCCTCAATCTCGACGCCATCTTCCGGACGCTGGCCCGGTTGTTCATCACCGGTCGTCGATTGCTGCAATGGCGCTCCTCCGGCGAGTCTGCCCGACAGAATGCCGTCGGGTTGCTCGGCTCGTATTTGAGCATGGTCAGCGCTCCGTTGGTGGCCACGTTCGGAGGGTGCGTGATCTGGATCGTCCAGCCGGCCAGTCTCACCGTTGCAGCCCCGTTTTTGATTCTCTGGTGGTTGGGACCCGGGATGGCCTGGTGGATCAGCCGTCCGATTCCGTCCCTTCCGCCTGCACTGACTGCGGACCAGATTCGATTCCTTGGGGTCACCGCCCGCAGAACCTGGCGGTTCTTTGAAACCTTTGTGAATGCAGAGGAACATTGGCTGCCGCCGGATAATTTTCAGGAAATCCCGGAGGGCCGGGTGGCCTCGCGAACATCCCCCACCAACATGGGATTGGCCCTGCTCGCCAATCTGGCGGCCTGCGACTTTGGCCATCAATCGGCGGGGATGCTGCTTCGGCGCACACGCGACGCCCTGACCACGATGGAGCGGCTCGACCGACATCGGGGTCATTTCTACAACTGGTATCACACCCGGACGCTTGAGCCGCTGGTCCCGCTGTATATCAGCAGTGTCGACAGTGGCAACCTGGCGGGCCACCTCCTCACCCTTTCCTCCGGTCTGCGCGAAATGGCCGAGCTGCCCATGAACCTCCAGAATCCAGTCTCCGGTCTTCTGGATACGATCCGGGTTCTTCGACTCGAGGGCGCACCCGCCGGAGCTCTGGATGAAATCGAGGCCGTTCTGGCCGAGCCAACGGCCGGACTTGTGGCGGCTGAACATCGCCTGTCGGAGGCCCTGCGACTCACCGAATTGCTCATCTCATCGCCTCCCGTGCCCGGAAGCTCCTGGAGGGACTGGGCTCACGCCCTCCGGCAGAACTGTCGCGACCACCAGTCGGATCTTGTATTCCTCGCACCGTGGCTGATGGAGGCGGACCGGCCGGACGCTACGAAGACGACCCCCACGACCGTTCGCGGTCCATCCGGTCGTGAGTGGGAATCGGCGATATCCTCCCTGGATCGTCCTTTGGGATTGCGGGAATGGGCGGACCTTACTGCGAAGCTGGCCCTGGTGATGGAGGCCGGTGTCCAACCGGGCGAAGGCGTTGGGCCGTCGAAAGAGTCGGTCGACGCGGGATTGATACTGGCGGGAAAGCTGCGGGAGTCGGCGAATCGGTCCCGGAAGCGTCTGGCGGAGCTCGAGGAGCTCGCCCGGTCCTGTGAAGCCATGGCTGCCATGGATTTCACCTTCCTGTTTGATTTCGATCGCAAGCTCTTTTCGACCGGCTTCAGGATGGGGGAGCACCGGTGTGATTCCGGATACTATGACCTTTTGGCGTCCGAGGCGCGATTGTGCAGCTATGTGTCCATCGCCCTGGGTCAGATTCCACAGAATCACTGGTTTGCCCTCGGTCGGTTATTGGTGGGGGGACGGTGCGGGCCCAACCTGGTTTCCTGGAGCGGATCCATGTTCGAATACCTGATGCCGATGCTGGTGATGCCGTCCTTTGAAAACACGCTGCTCGATCGGACCTGCCGGGCGGCAGTCCGGCAGCAAATGGCGTACGGCCGCTTGAGGGGTGTTCCCTGGGGGATTTCCGAGTCCGGGTACAATCGGACCGACGTGGAACTGAATTACCAGTATCGCGCGTTCGGCGTCCCCGGGCTTGGTCTCAAGCGCGGCTTATCCGAGGATTTGGTCATCGCGCCGTATGCCACCGCGTTGGCCCTGATGGTTGACCCCGTTTCCGCCTGCGAAAACCTCCAGCGAATGGACCGGGATGCCCGATGTGGAACCTATGGATTCTATGAGGCCATCGACTATACCCCCCACCCGGCTGCCGCCCGGCGAGACCAGTGTGACCATCCAATCGTACATGGTCCACCATCAGGGGATGAGTCTGCTGGCGCTGGCGCAACTCCTCAAGGACGGGCCCATGCAACGTCGGTTTCTCCTCTGCCCGGTGCTCAAGGCCTCCGAGCTGCTGCTGCAGGAGCGTGTTCCCCGGGCGGTGCCCGGTGTCTTTGGCGAGGACCTCACCCTGGAAACGGCCCATACCCTGGCCGTGGAATGCGAAAGCATGATGCGGGTGTTCACCGACACCTCGCCGCCTGCCCCCGAGGTGCAACTGTTATCCAACGGACGGTATCATGTTTTGGTCAGTAGTACGGGCGGGGGATACGGGCGCTGGAAGGATCTCGCCGTCACCCGCTGGCAGGAGGATGCCACCTGCGATAACCGGGGGACCTTTGTTTATCTGAGGGAACCCGCCTCCGGTGAATTCTGGTCCGCCACCCACCAGCCCACCCTCCGCACCCTGCAGGGAAGCGAGACCATTTTCACCGAGGCCCGCGCGGAATTTCGGCACCGCCATCGTGAACTCGATGTGCATCTGTCCATCAGCGTCTCGCCGGAGGACGATGTCGAACTTCGGAGACTCACCATCAGCAACCATTCGCTCCTGGCTCGGGAATTGGAAGTGACCACCTATCTGGAGCCGGTTCTGGCGCTCACTTCCGCTGACGCATCGCATCCCTTGTTCAGCAAACTCTTCCTGCAAACAGAATTTGAACCCGGCTCCTCGGCATTGCTTTGCACCCGCCGAGCCCGTTCGGCTGATGAAAGGCCTCCCTGGTTGGTCCATGTGTTTGTGGTTCCCGGAGGCGATGTCGGCGGCATTTCCTGTGAGACCGATCGGGTCCGCTTCATCGGTCGATGCGGCAGTCTTGTCCGGCCCGCCGCCATGACCGGATCCGCACCATTTTCAAATACCTTTGGGACGGTTCCCGACCCCATTCTTTCCCTGCGGCGGACGCTTCGTCTCGCTCCCTATCAAACCCTGGTGGTGGATATCGTCACCGGTGTCGCCGAAAGCCGGGAGGGCGCTGTGGCGCTCGTTGAGCGCTATCAAAGTTCCCGGATGGCAGACCGCGGCTTTGACCTCGCCTGGACCCATGGGCAGGTCACTCTCCGGCATCTCGACGCCTCCGAGGGGGAGGCCCAGCTCTACAGTCGGCTGGCCAGTGCCCTCGTCTACGCGGACCCGGTGAGACGGGCGAATGCCGGCGTCCTACGCGGCAATCGCCGGGGACAAAACGCCTTGTGGAGTCATGGCATCTCCGGCGATCTGCCCATCCTTCTGCTCCGGATCAGTGACGCGAACAAGATCGAGCTCGTCCGGCAGCTGGTCAAGGCCCACGCCTACTGGCGGATGAAGGGTTTGTTGACCGATTTGGTGATTCTAAATGAGGATATCTCGGTTTACCGCCAGTCGTTGCACGATCAGGTCACGAGCCTGGTGTCCTCCGGGATCGGTGCCCAACTTGTCGACAAGCCGGGCGGCATCTTTGTCCGGCATCTGGAACAGATGTCGCATGAGGACCGCACCCTCCTGCAGGCGGTGGCACGCGTCTTTGTGGACGATGAGCGCGGCACGCTGGCCGATCAGGTGGAACCGCACCTTGCCCTGGTATCCCTCGTTCCCTTGTTGTCCCCAACCCGCTCGGGGGGACCGGAGTCCTCCCAACCGCTTCCCACACCGGTCCTCCGCTTCCCCAACGGGCTCGGCGGCTTTTCGGACGACGGACGGGAGTATATCGTCGCTCTGGAGCCGGGTCGGAGCACGCCCGCACCGTGGGTCAACGTGATTGCCAACCCCACCTTCGGCACGGTGGTTTCTGAAAGTGGTTCCGCCTATACGTGGGTGGAAAATTCCCACGAATTCCGGCTCACCCCGTGGAGCAATGACCCGGTCCTGGATACGCCCGGAGAAGCCCTGTATCTCCGGGACGAAGAAACCGGTCAATTCTGGTCACCGACCCCTCTGCCCGTGCGGGGCGGAACTCCCTATGTCATCCGCCATGGGTTTGGCTACAGCGTCTTTGAACATACGGAAAACGGTATCCACTCGGAGTTGACCGTTTTTGTCGCCATCGATGCCCCGGTGAAATTCTCCCGTTTGAAGTTGAGAAATGACTCGGGACGAACCCGCCGCATTTCCATCACCGGCTATTGGGAATGGGTCCTGGGCGAGTCCCGTTCCAGGACGTTGCTCCATGTTCAAACCGAGGTCGACTTCAAGACGGGGGCGTTGCTCGCCCGGAATTTCTACAACACCGAGTTCCCGGATCGGATTGCCTTTGTCGATGTCAGTGATCCCGTCCGCACCGTCACCGGCGACCGTCGGGAGTTCATCGGCGGGAATGGTACTCTCGAAAACCCGGCGGCCCTTCGTAGTTCGCGACTCTCGGGACGGGTGGGGGCCGGGCTGGACCCCTGCGGTGCGGTCCAGGTGGTGATGGAATTGGAGGATGCCCGGGAGCGGGAAACCACCTTCCGGCTGGGCGTAGGCCGGGGATTGCCGGATGTGCAGCTCTTGATCCAGCGCTATCGTCGACTGGACGCCACCGGCATTGCCCTGGCTCAGGTCCGCAACCATTGGGAACGCCTCCTCGGTTCCATCCAGGTCGAGACGCCCAACCCCGCGGTCAATTTCATGGCCAACGGCTGGCTTCTCTATCAAACCCTGGGTTGCCGTCTCTGGGCACGTACGGGATTTTATCAATCCGGAGGGGCGTATGGATTCCGGGATCAATTGCAGGATGTCCTGGCGTTGGTCCACGCCGCGCCGGCACTGACCCGGGAACACCTGCTCCGGGCCGCCGCCCATCAGTTCCGGGAGGGGGACGTTCAGCATTGGTGGCATCCACCCTCCGGAAAGGGCGTGCGCACCCACTTTTCCGACGACTTCCTCTGGCTTCCCTACGTGATGTGCCGGTATGTCGAGTGCGTTGGGGACCGTACCGTGTTGGATGAACGGATCGGGCTTCTCGAGGCTCGCCCGCTCAAACCCGAGGAGGAGGCCTATTACGATCAGCCCAACCCCGCCGAGGAATCCATCACACTCTACGAGCACAGCGTGCGCGCCATCGAACGGGGTCTCCGCTTTGGAGCTCACGGACTCCCCCTGATGGGATGTGGGGACTGGAATGACGGTATGAACCGGGTGGGGAATGAAGGTCGTGGGGAAAGCGTCTGGCTCGCCTTTTTTCTCTTTGACGTGCTCAAGCATTTTGAACGGCTTGCCCAGCAGCGCGGGGATGCTGAGTTTGCGGATCGGTGTCGGGCTGAAGCGTCGAAGCTTCAAAAAAACATAGAAGCCGGGGGATGGGATGGGGAATGGTATCGACGGGCCTATTTCGATAATGGTGAACCATTGGGATCCCACCTGAATTCGGAATGCCAGATTGATTCCCTGCCGCAAAGCTGGGCGGTCATCAGCGGTGCCGCCGACCCTGCGCGGGCCCGCGAGGCCATGGCCCAGGTCGACCGACATCTGGTCCATCGTGCGGAGCGTTTGATCCAATTGTTTGAACCGCCGTTTGACAAGTCCCCGATGAATCCCGGCTACATCAAGGGATACATTCCCGGCGTCCGCGAAAACGGGGGGCAGTACACCCATGCCGCCGTCTGGTCGGTGATGGCGTTTGCCTTGCTGGATCAGAATGACCGGGCCTGGGAGTTGTTTGGGTTGATCAACCCGGTGCTCCACGGGGCCACGCCCGGGGCCATTGCAACCTATCAGGTGGAACCGTACGTGGTGGCGGCCGACGTTTATTCGGGTGCAACCCATCCGGGACGGGGTGGATGGACCTGGTACACCGGCTCAGCTGGCTGGATGTACCGGCTTCTGGTGGAAACACTCCTGGGACTGAACCGGAGCGGTGATTCACTCATCCTGACGCCGCGTCTTCCCCACGAATGGAACGAGTGCACCCTCCACTATCGGTTTCAGGACTCAGTCTACCACATTCACCTTTCGAGGACGAATCATCCATCCGTCCCGGCAGGCGTGCTGACCCTGGATGGTCAGGTGATCCCCGGGGTCATCCTTCCGTTAAAAAACGATCGTCGGGACCATGTGGTCACTCTGACCTGGGGCGATGCGACGCCATCCGATGGACAGATGGGGACAGATCTGCCGACAGCCATCGGGGTTGAGATCCAGGTCGTCGCCGTTTCAGGGACGACGAACCTTGTTCCTACTCCCACCGCGGCGGTTACATCCCCATGATCTGGTAACCGCAGTCGACGTACAAGACCTGGCCGGTGATGGCTGCGGCCCCATCGCTGGCGAGGAATGCACCGGTGTGGCCCAGTTCATCCGGAAGCACATTCCGCTGGAGCGGGGCATGGGCCTCGTAGTGCTTCAACATCTCGGAGAGACCGGAGATGCCGCGGGCGGCGAGGGTGTTCATCGGACCCGCACTGATGCAGTTCACCCGGATTTTTCGGGGGCCGAGGCTGTAGGCAAGGTAGCGGGTGCTGGCTTCGAGGGATGCCTTCGCCACTCCCATGACATTGTAGTGGGGGATCACCTTTTCGGCGCCGTAATAGGACATGGCGACAATGCTGCCTCCCGACGTCATGAGCGGTGCCGCCGCCCGGGCGAGGGCAACCAGGGAATAGGCGCTCACGTCATGGGAAATCCGGAATGCCTCGCGGGTGGTATTGAGAAAATCTCCTTCCAGGGCGTCGCGCGGCGCGAAGGCAACGCTGTGCAGCAGGAGGTCCAGGCGACCAAACTTTTCGCGGAGCTGGGCAAACACGGCTTCGATTTGCGCATCCTGGGTGACGTCGCAGGGCAAAATCAGCGTGTCGGGTCCAAAGGTGCCCGCCAATTCCTCGACGTTCTCCTTGAGACGTTCCCCCTGGTAGGTAAACGCGAGCGTGGCCCCTTCCCGCTTCCAGGCCTGGGCGATGGCCCAGGCGATGGAGCGCTTGTTGGCGACCCCAAACACAACGCCGATCTTGCCGGTGAGCAATGACATAGTCCGCAAGACTTAGGCGATTCCCCGGTGGACCGCAAGCGTCGGAACCGCCCACTGAAGTCCAGCGGCGGTTCGAAAGGTCCGGTTCGGGGGCAAATCGGGCGGAAAGAGAGGGAGAGACGTTCCCTGGCTTGCCGCCCGCGGTGGGGCACGGCTATCACTGCGGCATGCCCAAATCCGGCGATTCTCCCGCTCCCCGCGCCGCACTCCCGACACGCCCACGGTCCATCGCTCGGGGTGCCTGGGGCTTTGGAATCACCGGCGTGTTGGCCTTTTCCATCTGGGCGCTGGGGGGAGGATGGTTTGGGCGGCACGGCGGCGAGGGGTTCCTGTATGCCGCCATCGCCATCGCCTTCCTCGGCCTGGCCGGTCTCCTTCTGCACCCACTCTGTCCAGGCGAGAGGTCATTTCTGCGATTTTACCTCGGTTTCATCCCGGCTTTCCTGGCCTATTCGGTTGTTTGGAGCACCGCCTGGTTCGCCTTCGGATTCGGGTGGGGCGAGGTGATCGGCTCGCTCGCGGGCTCACTCGTATTTGTCGGAGTGCTGGGACGATTTCGCGGTGGGATACGACCCTTTCTGGCGGCGGGCCTTTTCCTTTTTGTCGTCCATTTTGCAACCTATTGGATGGGCGGACAGCTCGCCTACCGGCTGATCGGTTCCCACGGTGCCGACCTCCTGCCCGGTGTCGACGCCGGAACCCGCGCCATCATCGCCAAACTGCTTTGGGGCCTGTTTTACGGAACTGGATTCGGGGCTGGATTGGGAAATGCCCTGTTTGTCTTCCGGGACTGAGGTCCCAGGCCTTGGATACCGGGGTATCCGGTTATGGCTGCCCCGTAAGGGGCGGCCCAAAGTGGAAGCGGCGTCCCGCCGCTTGCAGTGGCGCGGCTCTCCTGCCGGGGGAGTGATGCGCTCCCGCAAGTCTCCAATTCATGCGGGGATCAGGACCTCTCCCACTCTGAAGGCACCTTGCTAACAACCTTCTTTCCAAGCCGGCTTTGGTCCAAAACACGACCGCCATGAGATTTACTCCAGTTCCTACTGGCCTGACCCCGATCCACCACGGGAAGTGTCGCGGCGGACATCGACCCGTTGCATCTGACGGCAAGGTCCATTACGGCACCACGTTGGCCGTCATCTGATGCCAGGCTCCGATCGACCGCCGGCCATTCTCCTTTGGATCTCCCGTCAATCCGTAACCTTGGAGTCCAAAGGGGCCTTTGTACCCGAGGGTCCGAACCTCCCTCACCAACCGTCCCACATCATAACTCCCTTGATCGAGTGGCTGGATCAGCTGTCTCCACTCGAGATGCCGGGTGTCCCCGCCATCCGCTCCGTTGACGCTGATAAAGAAGAGTCGGGGAAGGGCGGCTCGTATGCCGGGAAGTGGGTCCCGGTCCCCCTCCACCTTGAGCCAGTGACAGAGATTGAACGTGCTCCCCACCCCCGGACGCCCCAGTTTGTCCGCCAACCGAACGGCGTCATCCAGGCGCTCGACCCAGGTTCCCGCATGCGGATACAGGGCGATTCGGACTCCGCGCGGTTCGGCATAGTCGGCCAGTTCGCGAAGACGGGGAAGAGCCACGGCGTCGCCCTCCGGGTCGGAGTTGGCAAAGGCCCGTTCCTTCCGGGTCACCTTGGGAATCGTCAACCAGACAGCGGCACCGCTGCCCTGAAGTTGATCCACCAGTTTTTCAAACGGCGCGGACCGTGCCGGACGGTCGGCGTCGAGTTCGATCCCAATGTAGGTGTTGTAAAGCCGAAGTCCCTGAGCCTTGAGTGCCGACTGGATTCCGGCGACGTCGTATCCCTCGGTGCTGAGCCCGTCGAAGCCGAGCGTTTTCAGCGCGGGAGCCAAATCGGCGACGGGAAGATTCAGCCCGTTTTGAAAGGCAAAGAATTCCGGACGGGGAGGGTCCACCTCCGCACCAGAAGCCGTCGCCAGAACGAAGACCCACCGGGTGAGGACCATCCACCGCAAAACGAATCGATTCATCTCACTACCCTCCCGCGTTCGGTGACAGGGTCAAGTCCAGCGGGACGAACCCGGGGAAAGGAGGGAGGAGCGCCCGCCCTCAGAGGAGGATCCGGTGCATTGCCGACGCTCAATCCCCAATCGCAAGCGGTCCCGGATCTTCGGGCACCGGGGTTTCCCCGATTTCTGGAGGTGCCGGCGGCTTCCGGCGAAGGGTCAGGCGGGAGACCCGGATGCCATCAATTTCTTCGATCACCAGTTCGAATCCCCCTACGGGAATGATCTCTCCCAGTCGTGGAAATCCACCCATGAATGCCGCCACCCAGCCACCCACCGTGGTGATGCCGGGCATTTCGACGTTCTCGCCGGTGATGTCCTCCAGTTCGAACAGGGGCAGGGTTCCCTCGACATCCCATGCGTCGTCACCGCGCGGGACAATCCGCGGTTTCTCATGATCGAACTCGTCCTGGATGGGTCCCACCAGTTGTTCCAGGACGTCTTCGAGGGTGACCATGCCTGTGGTGCCTCCGTATTCATCCACCACCAGGGCCAGGTGGAGTTTGCGTTCGAGGAAAAACTGGAGAAGTCGTTCGAGGCGGGCGGTTTCGGGAACGAAGATCAGCGGGCGGGCGACCGACCTGAGGATGGAGGCCGTCCGCCCCCGCTGACGCAGGGGATACAAATCCTTGATATGAACCACGCCGAAGGTCTGGTCGGGATCACCCCGCTCACACAGGGGGAATCGGGAAAAACGAGAGTGTTCAACGATCGCCAGACATTCGGCGAACGTCTGGGAGGCATCGAGGAAGGTGATTTCCCGCCGGGGTCGCATCACCTCGGCCACGATCCGCCGGCGAAGGTCGATCGCGTTCAGCATGATGGTCTGGCTCAGCTCGAGTCCCTGGGGAAGCTTCTGTCCGGCCAGAACCAGCCGGATTTCATCGACCGACTGGCCGATTTCCTCGGCTTCCGGGTCGACACCCAAACGGTCGAGCACCCAGTCGGCGGCGGCATCAATCAGGCGGATGAGCGGATGGGCGATCCACTGGAAGGCCTCGAGAGGGCGGGCGACCCAGAGGGCGACGGCCTCGGTTCGGCGCAGTGCCAGCGCCTTGGGAACCAATTCCCCGGCCACAATCAAGACGAAGGACATGCTGATGAAGCCAACGCCGAACAGCAATTGATGAAGCCAGCGGGAGGAGCCGAGTCCGATGCTGGCAAGCGTCGGCGCGATGGCGGTATCCACCAACGGCTCGATGTACTGACCCAGCAGCAGGCTGACGAGGGTGATGCCGACCTGGGTCGCTCCAATGACCTTGCTCAGCCGGGACTTCAGCCGTCCGGCGGCGATGGCCCCGCGCGATCCCTTCTTCTTCAGGGCTTCCACCTGGGTGTGCCGGAGCTTGACGAGCGCGATTTCGGCGGCGACGAAGAATCCGTTGATGACGATGAGGATCGCCGCCAGGACGAGCTTCTCGATGCCGTCCAACAAAGGCCCCGAACCCATCACAACACCCCTCCGAACAGTGTGTCGAGGATGTCGCCGAGGGTGATCACTCCCCAATCGCGCCGGTTGGCATCAACCACGATTGCCAGGTGCTCGGCATTGCGTTGCATCCGGCGCAGTGCCTCCTCCAGACGGGTGGTCTCGTCAAAGTAGACAGCGGGTCGGAGAAGATCGGCGGCCGACCGGATCCCAGGTCGGGGTTCGGAGTAGAGCACGTGACGCAGGCTGACCACACCGATGATGCGGCGATCGGGACCGCTGTGGCTCCAGACCGGAAGTCGCGGCTGGGCGCCGGCGCGGAACCGGGCGATAAGCTCTTCCACGGGAGTGGTGGCCACCACGGTGTCGTATTTGTCGAGGGATCGGGCCAGTTGTCCCACGGTACGGGTTTGCAGGTCGAAGACCCGCCCGATCAAGGTGCGCTCCGCCGGATGCAGGGCGTCGCCGGATTCGACCATCACCGCCCGCAGCTCATCGCGATTGCCAAAGACCCGGGTGCTGAGCGGCAATCCTCCAGTCCAGCGGAGCAGTCCGGCGGCAAAGGACTCGACCAGGGAGACGAGCGGCGAGAGGGCGATATGAGCGATTTGAAAGCCGCGGACCAGCCGGCTGGCCAGACGGTCGGGGGCGCGCCGGAACAACTGCTTGGGAAGCAATTCACAGAGCAGGTACAGGGCGAGCACAAAACTGCTGAAGGAGGTCCAGAAGATCCACGGTTGGTCGGAACAGACATTGTGCAGGTCGGTGACCACGATCCAGGCTGCGGCAAAGTTGGCGATGGTATTTCCGACCAGCGTGGTCCAAAGGAAGTTTTCGGGCCGATCCAGATAGCCCAGAAGGGCGCGCGCCTGGGGGCGGCCCTCCCGCAACCATTGTCGCAACCTCAGCCGATTCAGGGACATCACCGCGGTCTCCATCCCCGACAGGTAGAAGGAGACGAGAAGCCAGAAACCGAGGATGAGCCAATGGAGCAGGCTGCTGCTCATCCGGTGCCTCCGATCTTTTCGACCAGCAATTCGCGGATCCGCCGCTGGTCAGCGATGCGCACGGTAAACCGCAAACCACGGTATAGGAAGGTGGTGCCGACCGGCGGGACCACTTCGGCCAGCTTGAGCACAAGCCCGCCCATGGTTTCCACCTCCTGCACATCGCCCAACCCGGGATATTCCCGACGGAAGTCATCAATGCGCATCAGTCCATTGACCCGCCATCGGTTGGGGCCGAGGGATTCCACGACGAAACCGACCGGTTCGCCCTCCCCTCGAATCGGCCCCACCACGGCCTCCAGAATATCTTCGAGGGTCACCAACCCTGCTGTGGAACCGAATTCGTCCAGCACGATGGCGAGGCCGCGTTGTTGGCGCTGCAAGGCCTGGAAGAGACTCAAAAGATTCATGCTCTCGGGCACGAATGAGGGAAATTCCACCGCCGCATCCAATCCGTCGCCCGGATGCAAGAGCAGGGTCCGGGTATTGAGGACGGCGACAATGGTATCGGGTGACACGTCGTAGAGCGGTATCCGGTGGTGCCGGTGACGCCGGGCGGCGTGAATGAAGTCCTCCTCGCTCAAGTCGTCGGGCAGGGTGATCATCTGAGCCCGCGGTTTCATGACCTCACGGGCGGTGCGTTGGTCCAGGGAAAGGACCTGCAAAATCAGTTCCTTTTCACCGGTGCCGAGGGTGCCCTGTTGGTGCGCCAGTTCCACCAAATCGGTATACTCCTCCTCGGAAACACCAGTCGGGGTTCGCGAAGCCCGCGCCGCCAGCGGAGTGAGAAGCAAGGCCACGACCGCTTGAAAAAGTCGCCGGATGGGACCAATCAGCCAGAGCAGATGGTGGAGGGGCCGCGCCACCATCAAAGCCCAGAACTCCGGACGTCGCACGGCAAGGGCCTTGGGGGTCACCTCGCACACGGTCACAAGGAGTCCCAGCAGGACGACGGCAAAAACCAACCCGTGCCATCCCCGGTGAATGGCGGCGAGCAACGAAAGGGCGACCACCCCGGCATTGGCCACGGTATTGCCAAAGACCAGCGCTGCCAGCAGGTCGTCCGGTCGACCCAGAAGGTCGAGGACCAATGCTCCGGAACGGTGGGTGGATTCTGCCAGCCGCCGGGCACGCCAGAGTCCAAGGGAAAAGAGCGCGGATTCAGCTGCCGCGCAGAAAAAGCTCGCGACCGCCAACAGGGTGATCATCGGGATCACAACCGGCAACGGATAATCCACGGACGAAGAGTGCCGGAGGGATTCCGCGAAATGAATCGCAAAACCTGATTAGTCGATTCGCATCCAAACCGTTTTCAGGTGTGCGGGTTCCTCCCGGGTAATCGGAAAATCGACGGGCTGCGGAACATAATGTTCCTGGCGAACGGTGCACCCGGCGATCCGGACCGCCTCCCTGATTTCAGCCAGAAAGGTTTCGGGCTCGAGGCGGGCGGCATTGGTGGAGGACAGGAGGACACCCCCGGGCGCCAGCACTCCCAGGGCCGTGCCGACCAGCCGCCCGAAGTCGCGTTCCGCACGGAAGTCTCCCCGTTCCCTCGATCGGGAAAAGGTGGGGGGATCCAGGATGATCAGGCCAAACTTTCGCTGCTTGCGCGCCAGCCGCTGCATCCAGTCAAACGCATCGCCGAAAATGAAGTCATGGGCGGATGGATCGAGTCCATTGTGCGCGAAATTCCGGCGTCCCCATTCCAGATATTTTTTCGAGAGGTCCAGGCTTGTGGTCCGGCAGCCCGCCAGGCCGGCGCAAACGCTGAATCCGCAGGTGTAGGCGAAGGTGTTGAGTACCTCCGTGCCTGGTGGCAGGGCGAAATCAGCGGCCACATGGCCCGTCAGCAATCGACGGCGATTATCGCGTTGGTCCAGAAACAAACCCACGGAATAGCCCGCTTCAAAGGAGAGTTCGTACTGCACGCCATTTTCGCGCACCAGAAAGGCGTCCTGAACCTTGGGACCCTGTATCCACTCGGGTCGGGCTTCGTCCGGCGTCGTTGACCGGACATCTCGGCGGAGACGTTTCCAATACAGACTTTGTTCTCCGCCCGTTCGATTTCGAGCCCGTTGCAGGAGCCAGTCCGGCAATTGGGAACCCGCCTCGGATGTCCCATTTTGCACCAGACTGACATCCCCCCACCGATCGACATACCAGCCCGGGGTTCCGTCCGCCGCACCGTGAGCCACTCTCCAGGCGTTGGTCTCGTCGGGATCCATCACCGCGGATCGGAGGGATTCAGCCGCCGGAATGGAGAAATCGACTGGCACACTCCATTCCCTCCGACCAGAGCCGGAGGGGTGGTGGATGGCCAGCCAGCTGGAATGCAAGGCCATCCGGGGAGCCTCGGCGCCGCCGTACAACCGGTCTCCGATGAGCGGAAATCCCGATTCACTGGCATGGACCCGGATTTGATGGGTGCGACCCGTGACGGGATGGGCCTCCAGCCAGGTTCGTCCTCCTTCGCGCCGGACAACACGGAATCGCGTTTCCGCCCGCACACCGCCGACCGCCAGGGGCCGGGAAACGTAGCGGTCCCCCGCCCGGACCAGTGCCGATTCAACGGAGAACTCCGTCCGTTCCACGGGATGATCGGTGGCGCAGAGATAGCGCTTTCCCACGGTGCGTTCCTCGAACTGCGTTGCCAGCGACCGATTGGCGCGGGCGGAAAGTCCGAACACCAGCAGGCCGCTCGTGTCCTTGTCCAGCCGGTGAGCGATCCCCAGGGTGGCCCAACGCGGCTCGCGATGGCGCAGCCACTCGTAGATGCCCTCCCCGGCATGGGGTGAGGGCGCGTGCGTATTCCAACCGGGCGGCTTATTGACCACCACGATGTCCTCGTCTTCATGGAGGACACAGGGAGGCAGACGATGGCCCGGGGTCATGCGCGCGGGCTCCGCGTTCAAGTGAATTCCCAGCGGCCGGTCGAGATGGCCCAGACGCTGATGGCCAGATTGGTGGTCGCGTGTGCCAGCATGGCGTCCCCGAGCCGCTTGTGGCGAATGACCAGCCATTGATAGGTCGCTGCACAAATCCATGCCGGGAGCCATTGTCCGGGATGCGAAGCCGAAAAGGCGGTGCAGGTGACAAAAAATGCCACCGAATGCCAGACTCCAATGGGCATTTCCAGGAACTTGGGATTCGCAATGTAGCGGTAGAAGAAGGACCGGTAGAATACTTCTTCCATGGCGGGAACCACGAGGGAGCGACCCAGGACACGCACAGCCACCAGGCCCCAACCCAGGGCGGGCTGACCCGCAAAGAATTCCACCGGATTCCAGCGGGGATCAGCGGTGACGGGTGGCGCGGCCTCTCCGGTGACCAGTTTTCGAGCGGAATACCAGAGAACATCCAGGGAGGGAATGACATCGATCAATCCAATCCAGAGCGCTGCGATGGCCAGACCCGCCAACAGTCCTGACAGGCTGAAGGCCCACCGCATTTCGGTCACCAGATGCCGCCAATGCCAGAGAATGGCTCCAACCAGCACGGTCTTGGCGGCGTAAATCCAATACTCGGAGCCGGAGAAGAAGTGTCCCTGGGCGGCGCCCAACAGCAGGAACAGGGCGAATGGCAGCACCCGGGGCAGCTCCGCAAGACCAAGCGGGTTGCGCACCGAACCATCTGTGTCCTTTCGAATGTTCATCGGCCCGGGAGTGTCGGAGTCGGTGGCCCGTCGGCAAGCCGGAACTCCACGCTTGCCCGATTTGTCTTTGTTGCGCTTGCATTTCAGTTGGGAGCCAAGCAAGGTCCGCCCACTTTTCGGAATGGGTTTTGCCGCGTTTCGCGGGGTCTTTCATCTATGAGTGATTCGTTGGAATTGAGCATCGACTTGGAGAAAGCGTTTTTGCCGTCGTGGGCACAGAAGCCCGCGGACACAAATCGCTATGCCAACTACGAAGGACG
>CAIPFS010000042.1 GCA_903864375.1 uncultured Verrucomicrobiota bacterium | reverse complement strand
TGCTGGCCCCCCCCATCTCCAGGTACCTCAAGGACTAGGTCCTAATCCTGGTCTTGTGGACGGCCAATAGGGTCACCTTGCGATGCGCATGCATCTCCCCTTTGCCCCCTGTCCTTCTGCCCATCGTGGTGACTGATTCTTGATTCCATCCATGTCGCGCTTTTCCCGCCTGCTGCAATCCGGCGGCCCATTTCTGGGCTTGCTGCTGGTTTGCGGACTGTTTGCCCTGACCGAGGAACGGGAGTTCATTTTCACTGGTGGCAATTTCAAGAACATCCTGACCCAGACTGTCATTGTCGCGGTTGGCGCGTTGGGGATGACGTTGATCATTGTCGGGGCCGGCATTGATTTGAGCGTGGGCTCCGTCGTCGCCTTCACGGGCGTCCTGGGAGCACGGCTCCTGGTCGCCGGATGGCCGCTCTGGGCGACGGTCGCGATGGTCCTGGCAGTGGCGTCAGGGATCGGGCTCATCAACGGGATCATTATCGCTGGATTCCGGATGATGCCGTTCATCGTCACACTCGGCATGATGGGAGTGGTACGGGGAGGCGCCAAATGGCTTGGAAACAATGCGACCATCAATGTTCCACCCGAATCCGGAGCGGGAATCCTCATGGCCCGGGTAAATCCCGGCAGGTTCTGGCCGCTGCCGGTGGGCGTCTGGATTCTACTATCCCTCGCCATCGTGATGGGCCTGTTGCTGCGCAGGACGGTTTTTGGGCGACAGGTGTTTGCGGTCGGGGCCAATGAGTTGGCAGCGCGCTACAGTGGAGTGCGGGTGGCCACCGTCAAAATGGCCACCTACGGGGTTGCCGGGCTGTTGTTTGGTCTGGCCGGGCTGCTGCAGATGTCCCGCCTCACCCAGGGGGACCCCACGGTCGCGGTGGGACTTGAACTGGACATCATTGCCGCCGTGGTGATTGGAGGGGCAAGCCTGAGTGGCGGGGCGGGCAGCATCAGTGGATCGATGATCGGAGCGTTGATTATGGCCCTGCTGCGGAACGGCACGAACCAGCTGGGCTGGCAGACCTACACCCAGGAGGTGATCATCGGCGTGGTGATCGTTCTGGCCGTGGGCCTCGACAAGTGGCGCCAGAGCCGGGGCCGGAGTTAGGTCCACCAATTCTGACTTGAGCAATTCCCTTTTTCAGGCGATCCATTCCCTGAAAATTTTTCTGTCATGAGTATTCTGACTGCGCCCGAGAGCAACACCCCGCTGCAATCCCTTGATGAGGTCGAGGACTTCTACAAGCAGCGGTATCCCCAGCCGATGACTGAGGAGCAAAAGAAGCCCTCGGTCGGTACCGACCCGGAAAAGAAGGTGACGGAGTTTCGGAACTACGAGGCCGATGCGCGCCCCACGGTCCGTGAATTCTACCGGCTGAACCATGCCCACCAGACCTACGAATTCGCGCTGGCCAAGCGGAAAGAGTATCTGGGCCTGAACCGTCGCCAGATGAGCATCTGGGAGGCGGCGGAGTACCTCAATCAACTGGTGGACGATTCGGATCCCGACACGGATCTCTCCCAATTGGAGCACCTCCTGCAGACTGCCGAGCACCTGCGGGCGGACGGAAAGCCCCGCTGGATGATCCTGACCGGTTTTGTCCACGATTTGGGAAAAATTCTCTGCCTCTGGGGCGAACCTCAATGGGCCGTGGTGGGTGACACCTTTCCGACCGGTTGTGCGTATTCCCAAAAGATCGTCTTCCCCCGCTTCTTTGATGCCAATCCCGACTCACGGGACGTCCGCTTCCAAAGCACGAACGGCATTTACGAAGAGGGCTGCGGACTCGATGCGGTCAATCTTTCCTGGGGGCACGACGAGTACATTTACAATGTCTGCAAGGACTACCTTCCGATGGAAGGGCTCTACATGCTCCGATATCACAGCTTCTATCCGTGGCACCGGGAGGGTGAATACGGGCATCTGCTGAACGCCCAGGACCGGAAGCACTTGAAGGATGTCCAGGATTTCAACCCCTACGACCTCTACACCAAGAGCCACGCCAAACCCGATGCGATGGCTCTTCGACCCTACTACGAAGATCTGATTTCCGAGTTTTTCCCGGCGAAGGTGCGCTGGTGATTTTACCTTCCAGATAACGGCGTTTCTCCACCTCCGTTGGATGTCTCTCCAATTAAAGGACATCCAACGGTGGGACAGGGTTCAAGCCTGCCGACCGGAAAGTCGGCGGCACGGCAGACAAGAATGTCTGCCCTACGGCGTGAGTGGGCGCAACCTCTCCTGCGCAGAACACCGATGCATCAGCGCCGGCTGACGACGGGCGACGACGGCGGCGACGGCCGGGAGGGCGAGGCCCATGGGCCGTCCGGAGATAATCCTCCCGACACTCTGACGGAAAAGGTTGCGGCTGGGGCGAAAACGAGGATGTTTCCAGCCTTTGCTCGCATGTCCGCGGTAGCCCTCAACCAACCCAACCCGACTGCCTCCCCGGCGGTTCCCGCCCCGCAGGCTCCACATCCGGTCGATTTTACACGACCGGTGCCAAGGCCTTCGAAATCCACGTTCAGCCTCATTGGCGACGTTTTGAGTCATGGCGGGCCAGGGTATCTCCAGTTTGCCATCACCAATGTCTGCAACGCCCGGTGCGACTTTTGCGGATTTGCCGTCGACAAGTTTGATCCCAAGCAGCGCCGGAGCGTGACCCTGCGGGAAGCCCAGGACGTCATCGACATCGCCGTTCGCAATCACATTGGGTACCTGCTGTTCGTCGGGGGTGAACCGTTGGTGCACAAAGAGTTGCGGTCCATGGTTCGGTACGCAGCCCACCGGGGTATCCACCCGATGATCTGCACCAATGGGTCCCTCTGGACTGAGGAAAACATGAAAGCGCTCGCCAGTGATGGTCTGACCAGCGTGATCATGTCCATCGATGCCCACGACGTTGCCCGGCATGAAAAGAACCGGGGACTTCCGGACGTGTGCCGCAAGATCAAGAGGGCCAACGAGGTCTTTCATGAGCTGGGTATCCAGACGACGGCCAGTATCACCGCCAGCAAGTTGATTGAGGATTACGGAAAGCTGCCGGCCTTTCTGGAGGAGCTCGGATTCAAGTCGTGTACTTTCAGCTATCCGCTGACCAGCCTGGCGTCCAGTTACCTCAGCTTCAGCGACAGTGGCCTGGTTAATTTCACGAAGGACGAGCTCATCGGCCTGTTCGATCAGATCAAGGTCATGAAGCGGAACAGCGGTTATCCTGTGGTCAATCCGGAGGAATCCCTTTCGGAAATGCAGCGGCATCTCCGCGGAGAGACGGAAAAGTTCGGATGTCTCGGCGGCCACAAGTACTTCTACCTCGACTGGCATCTGAACCTGTATCGCTGTCACTTCTGGGAGACACCGATGTGCAACGTCTACGAGTGGGATGACTCGAAGCTGATCCGGGACGGCTGCACCCGGTGCATGATTGATTGCTATCGGGACCCGAGCGTCCTGCAATTTGTGGCGATTAGCGCAAGCGATGCGTGGAATGCAGCCCGAAAGGGCAACCTGTTCAAGGCCGCACGCCACGTGTTTGACGGTCGGAACCTGACCTCCCTCAAGGCGGTCTGGGATGACCGGAAGTGGATTGGCAAGGTTTGATCCGGCAGGCCTGTCATTCGCGGGCCATCCGCTGGCTTCGAAACCAATGCACGGCATCGGCCAGCGCCTCCTGCGGCGGGGTCTGAGGCAGGCCGAGCTCCCGGATGGCCCGGTCCGGGCGAAACCACATTTTATACCGGGCCATTTTCACACCGGCTATCGGTGCCTTGGGTGGTTGTCCGCTCCACTTCGACCACTGTTCGTTCAGTTGGGCAAATCCCAGCGCCACCGCATACGGCACCCGATGCCTCGGAGCTGGAATTCCGGTTAATTCAGCGAGGACCTGAAGGGCCTGCTGGAGGGTCCAATTGCCCCCGGCATGACCGAGGATGTAGCGCTGTCCTATCCGACCCCGTTCAGCCGCCAACCGATGTCCGGCGGCCACATCGCGGACATGGACAAAATTCAGGCCGGTATCCAGAAAGGCCGGCAGGGCGCGATTGAGGAAATCCACCACAATCTGGCCGGTCGGGGTGGGTTTGACATCCCAGGCACCGACGGGGGCACTGGGATTGACAATGACCACGGGCGCACCCGCGCGAGCCAACTCCAGGGCCACCAACTCAGCCTTCCACTTGGAGAGCTTGTAGGGATTGGTCATTTGCGACTCGAACACCGGCGTTTCTTCGTCGGTCGGGACCACCGGTTCCCCTCGATGAGCGCGGGGAAGCCCGATGCATCCGACGGTGCTGGTGTACACGATTCGGGAACAACCGGCCTTCCAGGCTGCCGTGAGCACATGCCGGGTGCCGTCCACATTGGCTCGAAACATCGGTGCGTAATCAGGCAGCCAGAGGGCATAGCTTGCTGCCACGTGAAAGCACCAATCGCACCCTTCCATGGCCGCCTCGAGGATTTCCGGGGAATCGGTGATATCCCCGGCGACCTGCTCCACGGGAATGCCGTCCAGTGCCCGTCGATCGGCACCGGGCCGCAGCAAGACGCGGACGGCATGCCCGGACTTCACCAAGTCGCGGGCCAGGTTGGCCCCGATAAATCCCGAAGCACCGGTGACGAAACAGTTCACGCGACGATTCCAGCACGAATGGAGGATAAAAACCATCCCGGGCTTTTCCTGACCGGAAGTAAAACCAGTTGCCCCGCAAGTCCCCCGCCCCGTAGCCTTGGAAGGTCAACTGCAGCTATACACACACTCTCCATCCATGAGCGAAACCTACGTTCCCCTTATCAGCTCCGGCGTTGCCGGTCCGCTGGGCATTCTCCATCTTCCCCGTTTGTGGCTGAAAGCCTCGTTGGAAGCCGCCGGAAAACTGGCTGCTGGATATCCCGGCATCGGCCAGGGCTACGATACGTTGGTGGTCACATCGCTGGGCTTGAACCCCGAGGCCATCGTTCAGTTCATCAAGGAGTCGAAGCCCACCTATCCCCAGTTTGAGGCCTGGGTTCGTCAGCAACCCGGGGTCAATTTGACCAAGGCGAACATCCACAAACTGAACACCACCCTCATCGGCTATATTCACAAGGATGAAACCCGAAAGAACATCCTGGCTGCCAACAGCCTCCCCGATGACGGGTCGGTGCTGCCGGACGCAATCAACCTCAATAACCTGGATGACTGGTTCGAGTTCCATCAGGCCGTCTTGAAGTAGTCTTCCGGGCTTTCAGCCCTGAAGCATCACGTATCACCCCGCCTGGGCCGATTGGCC
>CAIPFS010000041.1 GCA_903864375.1 uncultured Verrucomicrobiota bacterium | reverse complement strand
CCTGGGAGCCCGGGCGTCTCGCCCGGTGGCTGCTGGCACTCCTTCGGCGTTATGTCCACGGAGGTCGTTGCCGGACTCCAAATGATGAGGAATCAGGATGTTTGTGCATCGGAATCGATTCGGGCTGCGGTGAAGCTCAAGAGAGGGCGTCGGCGTCGTAGCGTAGCGCAGACATTCCTGTCTGCCATTTCGCCGACATTCTTGTCGGCTGCGCCTCAACACATCCCCACGCGCCCCGGTTCACCCCACGGCCCGGCAGGCCTTGAGGCCTGCGGAACAGCAGGCTTGGAAACCTGCGCCACATCGCGTAGCGGGCGTAGTTCGGACCGCCGCGGCTCGACAGGAGCCTCGCCCTACCGATGTGGTTCTGATTTCCTCTTCATCTGCGGAAATCGGCGTCCATCTGCGGACAAATCCTCATTTTCTGGATGACCCAAGGAAATCAATCCGGCTGGATATTGGCAGGATTGCAGGCGGGACGGAAAGGTCGGCGAAAGGCCTCGGTGAAATCGTAGCCGGCTTTGAAGTCCTCCCGGTTATCCTGTTCGGTGATCCGGAATTGGCGCTCGGCGACCAGATTAAAGACCATGTCTCCGAAATCCTCGCATCGGCGGACACCCCATTCGTCGAGGACCCAACCGGCCATCGGGCCAAATTCCTTCAGGGCGTAGTCGCGGATGCCGCCCAATAATTCCTGCGGGGTCACATGGCCCCCTTCGTTGGCATTGGTGCCGCGCAGGGTGATCTGGGTATGGGCGAGTGCCTCACGGAGAAAATGATACGCCGCCGGAGCGTAGCGCGCGTCGCGCGCCACGATTCGCTCCACAGCAGCTTCGAAATCACATTTCGGCATCTCAGTGTCTACCTTCAGTGGAAGATGGCGCTTCCGGCAACGCGGGCAAGGGCTTGGGTGGTCGATGTGCCAGCCAAATCCTGCCGCCCAATCCCAACAAGAGCAGCAAGGTCAGAATCCAGAGTGTCCAGAGTTCCTGTTCCGTGAGCCGCGATTTCATCACCCCGACCCCAGCATGATGCGGTTATACCGCGACAAAATTGACCAGCTTTTTGGGGATAATCACGGCTTTTTTGATGGTCTTTCCATCCAGATAGGGTCGCACCTTTTCACTGGCCAGAGCCAGGGCCTCCAGGTCCTGGGCAGAAATGGCCGCTGGAACCGTCAGAACGTCGCGCAGTTTTCCATTCACCTGAATGGGAATCTCCATGGAATCCTCGATCAATCGCTGGGGATCAAATTGCGGCCACGGGGCGTAGGTCAGGCTGGGAACGGGTTGCCCCAGGTGACGATGGAGCCGATCCCAAAGCTCCTCCGCCAGATGGGGGGCAAAGGGTGCCAGCAGTTGCAGGAACGGAAACAGGACCGCCGCAGGACGGTTGGGCCAGGTCATGGCCTCATTGACGAAGACCATCATCGCGGAAATGGCGGTGTTGAACCGCAGTCCCTCCAGATCATCGGTCACTTTTCGGATGCAAAGATGCAGCGTCTTGAGTTGGGCGGCAGTCGGTTCGTCGCGGGTGATGAGCGTATGAAGACGAAGTGCCTCCAAAAACCGGGCTCCATCCTCAGGAGCTGCGGCGCAGTTCTGCTCGAATTCGGTTTCGCTGGTCTCATCGATCAGGAGACGCCACAGACGACCGAGGAATCGGTAGACTCCCTCGACACCTTTGGTGCTCCATGGCTTGGGATCCTGAAGCGGTCCCATGAACATTTCGTACAGCCGGAAGGCATCGGCCCCGTACTCGAGAAGAATGTCGTCCGGATTCACCACATTGCCCCGGGACTTGGACATCTTCTGTCCGTCTTCCCCCTGAATGAGCCCCTGGTTAACGAGTCGGAAGAACGGTTCAGGGGTGGAAACGTGACCCAGGTCGAACAACATCTTGTGCCAGAAACGGGCGTAGAGAAGGTGCAGGACAGCGTGTTCGGTTCCGCCGACGTAGAGGTCCACTCCCGGAGTGGCGCTTCGGGCTGCTGAAGCCGAAGTCCCCATCCAATATTTTTCGGCGTCGGGTCCGACGGCTGCCGAAGTGTTTTGGGGGTCGAGATACCGAAGGTAATACCAGCAACTCCCTGCCCACTGGGGCATGGTATTGGTTTCCCGGACGGCGTCTTTCGGTTCCTGGACCCAATTCTTGGCGCGGGCCAGGGGCGGTTGTCCGTCGGCGGTCGGTTTGTAGTCTTCGAGCGGCGGCGGGACCAGGGGCAGTTGGGAATCGGGAAGAGCTTCGTGCCGCGATTCGCCGTCCGGTCCCATCCGCCATACAATCGGAAACGGTTCCCCCCAATACCGTTGACGACTGAACAGCCAGTCCCGGAGTTTATAGTTGATGGTGGGGCGACCCGTTCCTTGGGATTGCAGCCAGGTGCCGATGGCCCGTCTGGCGGTGCCAGTTTCCAAGCCATCCAGCGAAAGGCTGGAATTGGAGGAATGGATGGCCACGCCCGGTTCACAGAACGGAAGCCGGACTTCGCGTCCGTCCCTGGGTGCGACCACCTGAACAACCGGCAGTTCGAATTGACGGGCAAACGTGAAGTCCCGTTCGTCGTGGGCCGGAACAGCCATGATGGCACCCGTGCCATATCCCGCGAGGACGTAGTCGGCAATCCAGATGGGGATTCGGTTCCCGTTGACCGGATTGATCGCATAGGCCCCGGTGAAGACACCGGTTTTTTCCTTGGTGACCTCCATCCGTTCGATTTCAGAACGCCGGGCGACCCGCGCTTGATAGACTGTGACTGCGGGTTGAAATTCCGGGGTGGTGAGGGCTGTCACCAACCGGTGCTCCGGGGCCAGAACCATGTAGGTGGCGCCAAAGAGGGTATCAGGGCGGGTGGTGAAGACCCGCAGGGTTTCGGAGCTGCCTTCGATGCCGAATTCGACCTCGGCACCCTCACTTTCCCCAATCCATTCCCGCTGCATCGTCTTCAGGGAATCACTCCAGTCGATGGTATCGAGGTCCCGTAAGAGTCGGCCGGCGAATGCGGTGATCCGCAACATCCATTGACGCAGCGGTTTTCGGGCAACCGGATGTCCGCCCACTTCACTCTTTCCGTCGACCACCTCCTCATTGGCCAGCACGGTTCCCAGGGCTTCGCACCACCAGACGGGGGCATCTGCCACATAGGCCAGTCGATGGGAATCCTGGAAGCGGCGTCGGGCGGCTTCGGTTCGGCACTCCGGCGGATAGGTCAGGGTGGATAACGGTTCCGCCCGTTGGGTCGCGGGATTGAACCAGGAATTGTAAATCTGGAGAAATATCCACTGGGTCCAGCGAAAATAGGCGACGTCCGTGGTGTCAACCTCGCGGCTCCAGTCATAGCTGAAACCGAGGGACTGAATCTGACGCTTGAAGTTGGCGATGTTCTGGTTGGTGGTGACGCGCGGGTGTTGGCCAGTCCGGATGGCGTATTGTTCGGCCGGCAGACCAAAGGCGTCCCACCCCATCGGATGGAGAACGTTGAAGCCTTGAGCGCGGCGGTAGCGCGAGAGGATGTCGGTCGCGGTGTATCCCTCCGGATGGCCAACGTGCAGGCCAGCCCCGGACGGGTAGGGGAACATGTCCAGGATGTAGAACTTTGGCGGAAGGGCATCGGCCGCGGGGGCGGTTCCGCCAAGTCCGTGCCGGAGCGCGAAGGGGTGGGCGGAGGGAATGGCTTCCCCCGGATTCCACGCCTTGAAGGTTTGTTCCTGTTCCCAACGGGTTTGCCACCGGGGTTCAATCAAGTGAAACGGGTACTGTCGCCGCGACGTCATGGAAGTTGGAGGATGACCGGGGAAGGGTGTTTCGCGCAATCCACGAAAACGGCAGGGAGAGGTGGTTAGGAGGATTCGTTGGGTTGGAATACAGATGACCTGTCCCTTAGTCGGAAACCCTGACATCACAAATTCCGTGGATCAGGTTGAAATCTGGAAGGTTCCGGGTCAGGGATGATGGTCAAAAATCGAGATGGAGACGTGCAGGCGCGCGACCTGTCGATCGGCTGAACCGCCGCGGTCCAGTGGAGTTGAGAGGGCAGGGGCTAGGGCCCCGGACCGATGCCCAGGGCCTGTCGTGCGTCGGCGACGTCCTGTTGAATCTGGGCTTTCAGGCTGGCGAGGTCGGGGAGGCGCTTCTCGTCGCGGAGTTTTTTCACCCATCGAATCGACAGGGTTTCGCCATAGAGATTCTCGTCCGCGTCGAGTAAATGAACTTCCAGCCGCAACCGGGGTTCCGGCTGATTCAAGGTCGGTCGGAGGCCAAGGTTGAGCACTCCGGGGAGTTCTTTGCCGCGCCACCCAACCTGAACCGCATAGACTCCGTGGGGCGGAAGCGCCAATCCCTCCACCTGGAGGTTGGCGGTTGGGAATCCAATGCGACGCCCCAGTTGATCGCCGTGGACGACGACGGCATCCAGGCAATAGGGACGTCCAAGCAATGACTCGACCCCGGTAAAATCGCCCGCGCGAAGTCGTTGACGGATACGGCTGCTGCTGACGGGTTCGCCATCGACCATCACGGGAGGAATCACGGTCACGGTAAACCCGAGTTCACCTCCCAATTGCTTCATCAACGCGGTGTCACCACTGCGCTTGTGGCCAAAATGGAATCCCTGACCCACGCACATGTTGTGCAAGGGTGCGGCGTCGGATGCCAGCCTCCGCAGGTATTCTTCGCCGGAGACCTGGGCGAATTCCGGCGTGAAGGGATGAACCAGAACGGCAGCGATACCGAGGGCTTGCAGAGTCCGAAGCCGGTGGTCCGGGGTCTGGATTCGAAGGGGAACCCGGTCGGGCTGAACGATGGACTGGGGATGAGGCTCGAAGGTGACGACCACCGGGGTCGCGCCCGTGAGGGAGGCCTGGCGAACGGCCTCCGCGATCAACTGTTGATGGCCGAGATGAACCCCGTCAAACATGCCCAGAGCCACCGAGAATCCGCAGGGATTGGGAGCCAGGTCGACGGCTTGCGAGACCACGAGCATGGGAAAGGGCGCGTTGAGGAGCGCTACAGGTACTGCTTCAACTCGACCAACGGAATCAGCTTTCCGGCCAGTTCCTCGTGTTTCCAGCTCAGAATGGTGGGAAGGTCGTGGGCCTGTTCAATATGAAATCCGCCGCTGGCGGTTCGTCGAAGGCTGGTGAGATGGG
>CAIPFS010000040.1 GCA_903864375.1 uncultured Verrucomicrobiota bacterium | reverse complement strand
CCCTGCAGGGTGGATTGTCATTTCCAATCGACTGGCCAGCGCCTTGCAGGATGTTGCGGGCAGTGATATTGAGCTGCTTCCTATAAATATATTCGGAAGTGATGGGACGCTACTTAAATCTGATTTCCGTGTAGTCAATGTACTCCACGCAATAGAGGCAATATCCGAACGGAAGACCGTCCGCTCGCGCGACAAAAGCTCCGTCCTTAAACTAGCCGTCACGGAAAGAAAGGTGCCTCCGAATGTTCATGTGTTTCGTGTTAAGGAATGGCGATGGCCGATCCTTGTTGATGACGTGGCGAAAAGCGCTCTGAGCAAAGCGTCGCACGATGGTCTGATTTTCCTGGAGATCGAACACGAATGAACCTGCCGGGCCGTTGGCAAATCCCGCAGCCTTTCCAACGGTGAAAGGCCCGGCACGCCTGGAGGTCTGCGAAACGGCGTGAGGGCCGGTTCAAGGAGAGGGCGGGGTCTTCTGCCGAGGTACGGCGGTCGGAGCCCTTGTGTTTCCGTTTGCTTACGCGAGCCATCCGCCGCATAGTCAATGTGATTTTACAGAAGGCCACTCACCATGAACACGGAGCATACCCGATCCAAGCAACTGCCGACGTTCGTTGACAATGCTTTCTTGCGTGGATTCTTGCTGCGATTGCTCTACGGATCATTTGCCCTTCCAATTCTGGCGCTCATAGCACCGAGCCTCTTTGGCGAACAGCTCCATATACTCACTGGGACGCTCGCGTGTTATCTGGCCATCTGCGTTGCCGGAGGTGTCCACGATACGGCGCACGGGATAAGAAGAGGATTCCAGATGCCTCGGAGGGTCGATTTACTGATTATTTGTATCTCGGTAACCAGTCTGATCATTTTGTTGTTACGCCGCCCGAGTTGAAATGCTGCTTTCATCTGCGTCGCTTTGCTGATCGAGCTCAAGAGACGGCAGAAGTTTATCCGCAGATTTTCACAGATTTACGCAGATAAGATGCAGGAGCTCGGGTGAAAACCAAGTTGGTGAGGAGTGCATTGGCTCACTGGGAGGGGGGCGATAGCTTTGTGGCTCATCACGATAACCTATTGAATACGAATCGCATCGGTAGGGCGAGGCTCCTGCCGAGCCGTGGCGGTTCATACTACGCCAATTTTGCAGCTGCAAAGCGAATGGCCGTCCGCAGGACCGAATGGATGCCAGCCAATCTCATGGATACATGCAAAAAGCGGGCACACTCGTGCCCGCTTTGCTGAATATGTCCTCGCGAAAGGCTTACGGTGCGAGTTTGCGCAGGCAGAAGCCGACTGCGGTTGAGTTGCGGTTATGGGTACCGGGGTAACTATTCACGATGCTCCGGTCCCATGCCTCAAGGTGGACCACGTAGCCGCAGGGTTTCATATGATTTGGTGCGGCGGTGTACAGAGTCCAACCATGGCCCACAGGTCCGGGGGCCGGAGTCGTCCCGGCAAGGGAGGGGTCCGCAAAGGGCGGATTGGACGGAATAGCGGCCGTGCTCGGCTCGGTGGAGAGGCTCCAACCCCCAAAGTAGAGGTCATTGGCAATGAACGTGCCCGTGATGGTGTCCCCCTCGTTGAAGTCCTTGCAGTCGCCATTGGCGGCGATGTGGACCTCCAGCGTGGCAGGGGAGGTCGGCAGGGGTAGGGGAGGTGTGTTGTCCAATTGGATTCGGTACCAGGGACTGGAGGAGACCACCGTGGCATCGCTGGGGGTCGTTGCGATTTCCAGCAGGATTTCCCACGCGTCATTTCCCGAGGAGTACCAGACACCCAGGGTCCTGGTGAATTCCTGGGACGGATCCAGATACCTGAACCATCCGCCCGGGAGGGAAACCTGATGATCGAATCCGATGTCATTTCGCTCCACGTAAAAATCCGAGTCGACGGGAATGCCCTGGCCACTGTCTCCGACCTTTCGAACCCGGAGGCGATAATAGAAACCAAAATAGAAGAAGGCCTCAATCTGGATGGCTCCACCGAAGGGGCATTGGCGTCCGAGTCCCCACCCATCCGCGGTGCTGGCAGGATAATGAGCGAACACCACGTTGCCGGCCTGGGTCAATCCAGTGCTGGAGGTCTCAATATTCTCGATCGGAATTCCGCCCAGATTACGAATCTTCGCAACGGGATTGTTCGGGTCCACCGATTCGCCGGGGAGGATCTGGACATGGGCGTCCAGTCGGTTGCCCCAGTATTGCAGAGCCTCTGGATCGCTGCTGGACGGGGGAACGGCCCAGGAAAGCACGGCGCGAATCCGTCCGATTTTTGGATTGCTGCAACTGCGACGATGTCCGGAAAGGTCCACCGGCAGGAAGGCGGCGTAGGTCAGGCCGTCAGGAGGAATCGAGGCGATGTCGTGGACGTTGACAGGAACCGTCCCGAGGTAGGTCCACTGGCAGGTGTTGTCCCAATCGGCCCAGAATCCCACAAATTCCTGGCTGCCGGCGTGGCAGAGATCGCCCGAGTACCCGACGGGACGTTTGATCCGGAAGGTGGCCGCCAGGCGTTCGAAGCTCTCGTCGAGGCCAAGGCATTCGAGTTGTTCATAAGCGACATTGGCCTGGGTTTTTTCCAGAGCAGCGAGGGCTTCGGACAGATTGATGCCGACTCCCTTCCACGCGGCCTCCTGGGCGAAAGCCAATTCGGACGTGTAGGCTCCCTGGGAGATCAGCGGGTGGAGGTGACTGAAACCAAACCGATGAGTCTCGACGGACAGTCCATGGCCCTCGGCTTTGGTGGAATATTTTTCAGCCAGTGCTGAGAGTGCAAGGGGTGCCGGGTCGGGCAGGGGAATGGGATGGAATTTGACCGGTTCGAACAGGGAAGGGATCTTGATCTTCAGGTTGGCGGACTCATTGATGAGTTCAAAGATGCTTCCCAGGTTCCAGAAGCCAGGCTGGAGTTGAATGTGGGTTTCCACAACATTGCCCCAGGGAGGGAGCCAGCCGGCATTGGCGTTTCCGGCGGGGGGGGCCCATTGCCAGGAGAGGATGGCACGGACCTTGGGCAGGACTGGACGCCAACAGGGCCGGGTCTTCGGGTCCAGTTTCAGGACCGCAACGTAAATCAGCGGCTTGGTGGGCGAACCCGAGCAGTCGGAGCCATTCGGGATGTCGTGAACCCGCACTCCCGTGAGCCCGGCATCTTCCCAACCGCCGCCATAGTCGACGAAGAAGCGGACGTATTCGACGGTCCCGGCTTGACAGGCGTTTCCGCCGTAGCCGAACGGTTGCTTGATGGCGATGGTGGCTTCCAGCAATTGCTTTGCAGGATTATAGCCGACGCAGCCGATCTGCTCGAAGTTCGTGTTGGTGAGGAGGGATTTGACCGGTTTGAGTGAACTGCCGGGCAGATTCCCGAAATAATTGGCGTTTTGCAGCAACAACGCCTTGAACTGATGCCGCTCGACTGGGACGTCTGAGATGGCGACGGGGTGATGTGGAGTCTGATGAGAGTGTGAGGCGCTCATAACGTGATGGAGTGAAGTGGAGATTGAAACCAAACCTGGAGAAAATATTATCTTCTCCACCTGTAACAGGCGTTGATCGTCTCCCGTTAGGGACAGGCTGCCGTGAAATTCATTGTTGACTCCCACGGCGGTGGTTAACGTTCCCCCCCCCGATGAAAGCGCGACGTCACCTGCTCCTCGTCGTCATCCTGACCTCTGCGGTCGGTCTGTCGATTTACAGAATGGTGAAGCATCAGAAAGTGGAATATCCTTATGGTGTAAGCCATTGTTGTATCGATGCCATGGAGTTGGCGCTGAATCTGTACGCGCAAGACCATGGGGGAGCCTATCCCGCTGGCGAGTCGTCGCCAGAGGCATCACTCAGCCTGCTCTGCAAGTCCAACTACACGGATGCGGGGACGATTCGCGGGATGACCGTCCCCGAAAGCTCCGTCCGCGGAATCCTTGAGAGGGGCGGCCTTCTTGGACCCCAGAATTGTGGCTGGCAGTACGTGGAAGGTCTGACCCCGGCCGATGATCCACGGATGGCCCTCCTGTATTGCAAGGAGCCATTGGGGCACAACGGCCAACGGACGAAGGATGGCGGGCGCCAGGTTCTTTTTGCCGGGAACGGCGGGATCCAGTGGATTTCGGGGGACCAGTGGCCGTCCTTTCTTTCGGAGCAAAGGGAATTGCTGCGGTCCAGAAACGAAAACCGGAAGGAGAGTCAACCTTCGGTGCATTGAACCGTCCACTGATACCCGAGCCGACCGGGAAATAGCATTGCCCACGGGCAGGGATTCATCTTCCCCGTCGCCCTGGACTTCTTCAACGGCTCTTGACGACCATGAGGGTGGTTCGCTCCAATGGCGTATGACTTGGAAGTCTCGTGGGTTGCAGTGTCTCGGCGTCGGGTGCGGGTTGTTCCTTTCCGCCTGGGTTGGTTTTGGTGCCGACGTTCCGTACGTTTTGGGAAAGGATTCTCAATTCGATCCGGACAT
>CAIPFS010000039.1 GCA_903864375.1 uncultured Verrucomicrobiota bacterium | reverse complement strand
CCCGGTGGCCGGTAGGACAGGGGCGCCGCTAAATCGGTCCCTGCCTCCGGGGTAGACTCACAACTTCGGAGTGGAAAATTTGACTCGGTTCGCGTAACTCCACGTCTCCATCATCCATGAAGTCGACCCTTCCCACCCTGGCCCTTCTGACACTGGCTTCCGGGCTTGTGCCGGTGGGGGCTCTCGCTGCCCAGCGCAAGGTCGATTTTGATGCCGAGGTGCGTCCGATTCTCTCAGACCATTGCTTCGCCTGCCACGGGCCTGACGCGAGGAAGGTGAAGGGAGGACTCCGCCTGGATGTGCAGGAATCCGCCACCCACGAGGCCAAGTCGGGAAAGATCGCCCTTGTGGGCGGTCATCCCGAGCAAAGCGAGCTGGTCCACCGCATTCTTTCCAGCGATCCCGAGGTTCAGATGCCGCCGCCGGAGACCCATAAACCGTTGAGTGCCAAAGAGCAGGATATCCTCCAGCGCTGGATTCGCGACGGTGGGGAGTACAAGGGGCATTGGGCCTATGCGATTCCGGTGAAGCCCGCCGGGATGTCCGGCTCCCAGGCTATCGATGCCCTGGTTCGAGCCCGTCTTTCCGAGTTGCAACTTCAACCGGCTCCCGCCGCGGATCGGCGGACGCTGATGCGTCGCCTTTCCTTCGATTTGACCGGTCTGCCCCCCAGGCCGGACGAAATCGATGACTTTGAACAGGACGAGGCGCCCGACGCCTATGAGCGCCTGGTGGAGCGGTTGATCGGGTCGCCCCATTATGGAGAGCGGATGGCCATCGGCTGGCTCGACGTGGTCCGTTTTGCCGACACCATCGGCTATCATTCGGACAATCCCCGCAATATCTGGCCTTACCGTGACTACGTCATCCGCTCCTTCAACCGCAACAAGCCGTTCGATCAATTCACCCGCGAGCAACTGGCCGGCGACCTCCTTCCCCATCCCACCCTCGAACAACGAGTCGGCTCGGCGTTCAACCGATTGCTGTTGACCACAGAAGAAGGGGGAGCGCAGGCAAAGGATTACGAGGCGCGGTATCTGACTGACCGGGTCCGTGCCATCGGGGCTGTCTGGATGGGGCAGACCATCGGTTGTGCCCAGTGCCACGACCACAAGTTTGATCCGATCACCGCCCGGGATTTCTATTCCATGGGCGCTTTCTTCGCCGACGTGCAGGAGGCGGTCATCGGACGACGGGAGGATGGTATTCTCGTTCCCGAAGAGTCCCAGGCGACCCTGCTGGAACGGCTCCAGGCCCGGGCCCGGGCCACTCATATCGATTATGATGCGCCGCACCTGGAACTGGACCCTCCATTCGATCGCTGGGTCGAACAGCAGCAGGCGGAGATGGATCGTGACCGTCGGTGGACCGTCTTGGTGCCGGCGGCCATGAGTTCGACCGGAGGCGCCACGCTGAAGGTCAGGGCTGATCAGGCGATCCTGGTGGGGGGAACGAACCCGGATCAGGATCTCTACCGTCTGGAGCTGACCAATCGGCTGACGCAGGCGGTCGGACTTCGCCTCGAAGTGTTGCCCGACGATTCCCTGCCGGAACGCGGCCCCGGGCGGGCGGGCAATGGAAATTTTGTGCTGACGGAATGGGAAGCCCATGTGGAGTCCGGAGGGCGTCCGGTGCGGGAAGTCCGCTTCAAGTCGGCCCAGGCCACCTTCGAACAAACCACTGCCGCTGGAGACAATGTGTACGGGCGGTGGACGGCCAACTCGGCCATTGATCGGGACGTCCTGGGGTCAAAATTTGGCTGGGCGGTTCTGCCCGAGGTCGGTCGCAGCCAGCGGATGGTCGCGGAATTCTCCGAGCCCCTGGATCTGGCGGAATCAGAGGTGCTGGTGTTGCAGTTGCGACAACAACACGGCAGCGGACACAATCTGGGTTGTTTCCGTTTAACCACCACCACCGACGCAGCGACCGCCCGCGAGTCGGTACGTCCGGCACTGCCATCCGAGGTGGCCGGTTTACTTCCGATATCCGATCTGACCCGGGAAAAGCTCCGGGACCAATTCAAGCAGCGGGCACCCGAATTTGCCGGCTGGCGCGAGCGTCGGGACGCCGCCGACAAGGCTCAGGCGGATTTTGAAGCACGGCTTCCCCGCTGCATCGTCACCGAGCGGTCGGCCGAACCGCGCGTCGTCCGGATTCTCCCCCGTGGAAACTTCCTGGTGGAAACCGGCGAACAGGTGCAACCCGCCCTTCCGGCCTTCCTGGTCAAGAATCCGGCCGGAACCTCGGGCCAGCTGAACCGCCTTGACCTCGCCAATTGGTTGGTGTCCCGGGACAATCCATTGACCGCCCGGGTGGTCATGAACCGGCTTTGGAAGCAGTTTTTTGGTACCGGTCTCTCAAAGGTGTTGGATGACCTCGGTTCACAAGGGGATCCCCCGCGAAACCAGGCCCTGCTCGACTGGCTGGCCGTCGAATTCATCGACAGCGGTTGGGATGTCAAGCACATGGTACGGCTGATCGTGACCAGTGACACCTATCGCCAGACGTCAACCGCCTCTCCGGAGCTGTTGAGCCGTGACCCGGACAATCGTGAGCTGGCACGGCAGGGCCGATGGCGCCTCGACGCCGAGTTGGTCCGGGACAACGCCCTCTCGCTCGCCGGTCTGCTGACCCCGCAGGTCGGCGGCCCGAGCGTCCGTCCGTATCAACCTGACGGCTACTGGGAGAACCTGAATTTTCCGCAGCGGACGTGGGACGCCAGCGGAGGTGGTTCCCAATATCGACGGGGCCTCTACACCTGGTGGCAGCGGTCGTTTCTGCATCCCAGCCTGCTGGCCTTTGACGCTCCTGCGCGCGAGGAATGCGCGGCGGAGCGCAACCGGTCCAACATTCCCCAACAGGCGCTCGTCCTCCTCAACGATCCGACCTATGTCGAGGCAGCCCGGGCCTTCGCCGTCCGGATGTTGCGCGAATGCTCCGGTGATGAGGACGATCGGATTCGCTGGGGCTGGACTCAGGCCCTGGGCAGGAATCCGACGGATCGGGAGCTCACCACCGTCCGCCAGCTGCTCGACAAGCATCTGGGTGAATTCAAGGCGGATCGGGCCTCGGCTGATCGCTATGTTCGAGTGGGCATCAGCCCGGCTCCCACAGACTTCGACACAGCCGAACTGGCTGCGTGGATGGATGTCGCCCGAACGCTTCTCAACCTGCACGAAACCATCACCCGTTCCTGACCCATGAATCCCACTTCCGAATGGCGACACTACCTGGCGCAACGCCAGACCCGCCGGGCATTTCTGGGACGGACATCGCAGGGGGTTGGAGCCCTGGCGCTTGCCTCTTTGCTGCGCCCCAACCTGCTTTCGGCCGCCCCGGGCGGCGCCGACCGGTGGGGTGGGGCAGTCCATCCCCTGCACTTCCCCGCCAAGGCAAAACGCGTCATCTGGATGACGATGGCCGGTGGGCCTTCGCACCTCGAGACCTGGGACTTCAAGCCGAAGTTGCAGGCCATGCATGGCCAGCCGATGCCGGACTCCTTCACCAAGGGTAAACAGATCGCCCAATTGCAGGGACAAAAGCTCACCTGTTTTGGCCCCCAGCATCCCTTCCAGCGATTCGGGACTTCCGGGGTCGAGATTTGCAGCCTTTTTCCGCAAATCGGTTCGGTGGCTGATGAAATCTGTTGGGTGCGATCAATGACCACCGAGGCCATCAATCATGACCCCGCCCACATGTTCATGAACACGGGCTCCCAGATCGCCGGCCGCCCCAGCATGGGGTCGTGGTCGGTCTATGGACTCGGTTCTGATGCGGAAAGTCTTCCTGGTTTTGTGGTTTTGACTTCCCTGGGGCGGGGGGGACAGAACCAGCCGATCGCCGCCCGCCAATGGGCCTCGGGATTCCTGCCCAGCCGGTTTCAAGGGGTTCATCTACGTGGAAAGGGCGACCCCGTCCTTTATCTGGGAACACCTCCGGGCGTCACCCGGGACCAGCAGTGGGATGTCGTCCAGGCGGTGAATCAGCTCAACAGCCAGCATGACGCGGTGGTGGACGATCCCGAAATTTCCACGCGCATCGCCCAGTACGAAATGGCGTTTCAGATGCAGGCCAGCGTTCCTGATTTGATGGACCTGTCTCATGAACCGGCCCACATCCTCGGTCTTTACGGCTGCAAACCGGGCGACGGCTCCTTCGCTTCCAATGCCCTCCTGGCCCGGCGACTGGCGGAGCGGGGCGTTCGCTTCATCCAGCTGTATCACAAGGACTGGGACCACCATGGAGGGCTCAAGGAGGGAATCGAACTCAAGGCCCAGGAGGTGGATCGGGCCTGCATGGCGCTGATCACCGATCTGAAGCAGCGGGGAATGCTCAAGGACACCCTTCTCGTCTGGGCGGGCGAATTTGGCCGGACTCCCATGAGTCAGGGCGATGGACGGGACCATCACAATGCCGGGTTCACCATCTGGATGGCTGGCGGCGGAATCCGGCCCGGCACGGTGTACGGGGCCACCGACGAACTGGGTTATTCGGCGGTGGAAAACCCCACCGACGTGCATGACCTGCACGCGACCATGTTGCGACTTTTGGGGATCGATCACTTGCAAATGACGGTGAAATTCCAGGGCATCGATGCCCGCCTCACCGGTATCGCCGGCAACGTTCTCAAGGAGCTGCTGGCCTGAGGCGAAGGTTCCATCCACAGTCGCTCCCATGAACAAGGTGCTCGTGCTGTACGATTCCAAGACCGGCAACACGGCCAAAATGGCTGCCCTGGTCGCGGAAGGGGCCGGGAGCGTCCCTGATACCGAGGTTCGGCTTCGCTCGGTCGATGAGGCCACCGCTGACGATGTGGTGTGGTGCGATGGTCTCGCCGTGGGATCGCCCACCAACATGGGCATCCTTTCCTGGAAAATGAAGCGGTTCTGGGATGAAACCATGGGTTCCCAGTGGCTCAAGGTGGACGGCAAGATCGCCTGCGCTTTCAGCACCGCTGGCGGCTGGGGTGGGGGCATGGAACTGGCCTGCCAGTCGCTGCTCACGGTTCTGATGAACTTTGGATTCCTTGTCTTTGGTGTCACGGATTACGCCGCCCGCATGGTGACGCTCCACTACGGGGCGGTGGTCGCCCGTGAACCGCGGGACAACGACGATCAGGCCTCCTGTCGGCTGCTCGGTCGGCGGCTGGCGGAATGGACCGCCATTTATTGTCATGGGCGAAGGGAACTCCATCCCGCCCTGCGGGCTGAAGAGAGGATTCCGCCCCAATGAACGGTGAAGTCAGGGCATGGGCACCGTCCGAAAGATGACAGGCCGCCATTCCTTCGCTAGCCTCGACGACGAACATGGCGTCCGTTCCATCATTCAAGGCTGAGCTCGACCCCGAGCGGTGGGTGGATGACCACGGGGACTACCTCTTCAATTATGCCCTGTCTCGGTTGCGCGATCCCGTTCAAGCTGAGGATTTTGTCCAGGAAGCATTGCTCGCTGCATTGAAGAACCACCAGCGCTTTGAAGGACGTTCCTCCGAGCGCAGCTGGCTGACCGGCATCTTGAAGAACAAGATCCTGGATCATTTTCGCAAGGCCGGACGTGAGACCTCGTTCACGGACATGGATTTCTATCAGGACGAGGAGGAACGCACCTTTGAAAATCAGGAATTCCCCGACCACTGGAACGGCTCCGTGGCGCCGACCGAATGGAATGGGGCAGGCTCCGCCCTCGACAAGGTGGAGTTCTGGAAGGTGTTTCACGAGTGCAGTGGCCATCTGCCAGACCGCATTGCCCGGGTGTTTATCCTTCGGGAGGTCGATGGCATGCCCGGCCACGAGATTTGTGCCACGTTGAACATCACGGATAGCAATCTGTGGGTCATGCTGCATCGGGCACGCCTGGCGCTGCGACGCTGTCTGGAAGTGAATTGGTTTGGAAAGTCGAGCGAAGCCCAGGAGGAACTGTGAGTGGTCTGTATTCAAAGCTCCGCTGGCGCTGCATCTGCCTGCTGGCTGCGATGTCGCCGCCATGCCGGCGAATCACCGAACTTTGTTCGCTTCGAATGGAAGGCATCCGCCCCATCCGGTCCCGGTGGCAGGTGCCACTTCACTTCCTCGTCTGCGCGGGGTGCAGGCGTTATCTTCGACAACTGGAATTCCTTCAGAAGATCGGTTCAAGCGGAGACACACCGCCGACTCCTCTCGAACCGATGGGGGAAGCCCGGAAGGAACGACTTCGCCAGCGCCTTCGCTGCGAACGCCCCGACTGAAGGAGGTCCGCAGATGAAGAAGGAGGCTGAGGGGACCTTCGGAGGTGATGCGAACCTCCGCGGCTCACCGGGAGGTT
>CAIPFS010000038.1 GCA_903864375.1 uncultured Verrucomicrobiota bacterium | reverse complement strand
GAAATGGATGTGACTTCGGCTGCGTGTGTGTCTTCCAGAAATCCCAAGGTCATGGAAGTCGGTACCAAGGGGATGTGCCGTCCGGTGGCCGATGGGACCGCGGAGATCGAGGTGAATTACCAGGGGCGAAGGGTTCGAATTCCCGTCGACGTCCACGGATCTGAAGCGAATAGCGTTCCGAGTTTTCGTCAGGAAATTGAGCCAATCCTGACCCGGTTGGGTTGTAATCAAGGTGCCTGCCACGGGAAGTTGGCGGGCCAGAATGGATTTCGTTTGTCGCTGCGCGGTTACGCCCCGGAAATGGATTATCGGTGGTTGACCGAGGATGTCACCGGACGACGGATCGATCCTTCGGCCCCGGAGGAATCGTTGCTGCTGACCAAGCCGTTGGGCCAGGTTCCGCACGAGGGTTTGGTCCGTTTTGCGAATGGGTCTCGATATCACGATTCATTCTATCGATGGGTTGCCGCTCGCTGTCCGGCGCCGCTTTCCGGCGATGCGGAAAAGGACGCAGTTCAATTGGAGATATTGCCGGGGGATCGGCGTCTTGCCCCGGGCATGACGCAGCGGTTACTGGCTCAGGCACGCTGGCCGGACGGGCATTCCCGAGATGTCACCTGGCTGACCCAGTTTTTCTCCAACGACGAAGCGACGGCATCCGTGACACCGGAGGGTTTGGTGACGGCCATTCGAAATGGTGAGACTTCGATTCGCGCCCATTTTCAAGGGTTGGTTCAAGTAATCCGTTTAACGATTCCTTACCAGCAAACGGTTGAGGATTCCCAGTTCGCTGCCGGCGGTCGGGGAATCGATTCCGCCGTTTTTGCAAAACTCAAGTCGCTCCGTTTATCTCCGTCGCCGTTGGCTGACGATGTGACCTTTATCCGTCGGTCTGCCTTGGACGCCACCGGAACTTTGCCCGAGGCCGAAGCGGTCCGCGCATTCCTGGCCGATAAACGTCCGGATAAGCGTCAGCGTTGGGTTGCTGAACTCCTGGAGCGCCCGGAATTCACCGATTACTGGACACTGCAATTGGCCGATCTCCTGCAGAATCGCAAGGAACGCGACCATGATGTCCGGGGCAAAAAAGGGGTTCGGGCGTTTCACTCCTGGCTGAGGGAGCAGATTGCGGCCCATCGCCCCTGGGATCAATTGGCGCGGGATATACTGACCGCTGACGGGGACGCGGTGGCTCATCCGGCCATCGGGTATTACGTGACCTTGGTTGGTGAAAAAGATGCTCCAGAATCTGAGGTAACCGATTCCGTGGCGCAGGCGTTCATGGGGACCCGAATCGGTTGTGCCCGCTGCCACAATCACCCATTGGAGCGGTACACGCAGGATGATTTCTACCATTTCGCTGCCTTTTTCAGCCGCTTGCGTTTGGACCGCAAAGAACCCTCCGCCGGGCCCACGGTTCTTCAGGTCCGGAGCCGGGAGGAATTTGATCGGCAGAAGCAACGCGATGAACATTGGGATCGACTCGCAAGAGCGGGAGCTACATTGCTGACGGCAGAAAACCCGGACCCCAAGCTGACAGAAGAGTTTTCCCGACGAAGGGACGAGTACGCCCGACTCAAACGAGAATGTGAGGAGCTGGCCCGTCGAAATCCGTCGACGTTACAGCCGCGCACCCATCAGATGGTCGAGGCGCGGGCACTGGACCGCTCGGCAATTCTTTGGCGTGCCGGTGAGGACCCCCGGGCTCGCCTGGCGGATTGGCTCACCTCGACCAAAAACGAGTATTTTGCCGAAGCAATGGTCAACCGGGTTTGGAAGCACTACATGGGCGTCGGTCTGGTCGAACCCGTCGATGACTTGCGGGCTTCGAATCCGCCATCGAATCCGGAGCTCATGCAGTTTTTGCGTCAGGAGTTTGTCTCGCACGGATATGACCTGCGGTATGTGATGGCCCTGATTCTCAACTCCCATGCTTACCAGTTGTCCTCTGACACGACTCCGGCCAATGAAAACGACCGGCGGTTCTATT
>CAIPFS010000037.1 GCA_903864375.1 uncultured Verrucomicrobiota bacterium | reverse complement strand
GCGTGAAGAGGGGTGAAGGCATGGCGTCTGGATGGATTGAATCCATCGCCGACCCTTCAAGACTGGCAGCAGTGATAACGTTGTCTTCGATTTGCAGGTAAACGACACGGCAAAGGGGACCATTTCGGAAGATCGTGAGGTTTGAAGCTGATGAATGAGCCCATGCACCGCACGGTCGATTGAGCTTAGGCCATTGTTCGAGGTCGGGTCTCAAGCTTCTTTCGACTTCACCAAGGCACACTTCCAACCCGCCTCCGCCTTCTATCAACCACCTTTCCCGTTTCAAACTTCCACACCGTTTGGAAATTAACAAATGACCTGTCCCTCTGTTGTGAGATCCGACGCCGGATTTGGTTTGACTTCGGATTACCCGAAACGACGGTTTTCTCAATGGATTGGCAGCAATCGATAGCCTTGGGAATCGTCGCCGTTACGGCGGCGATCTTTCTTTGGCGCCCGGTGCGTCGTCGTTGGGGACCACGGCGATTTTCCCTCACGAAGGACACGCCCTGTGGTTGCGTGGGTAAGGGCGGTCCCCCGCCTCCAACGGTTATTGTCTTCGGGCGTAAAGGAGAGCGGCCTCAGGTCGAAGTTCGGCCATCTTGAGCGTCTCTTCTCTCCTTTCGTCCCGGACTTCTCCCGTCGTCCATCATTCCGCCAATGTTTTTTAATCGACCTTTTGGATTCAACCGGGCGTCCAGTCGGATTTCCATGGCTGTGGTGTCAGTCGGGCTCGTGTCGTTGCTGTCGCTGGCCAGTGCTGAGACGCAGGAAGAGGTGGATGCACGCGAGGGGAAGGAATTTGCCACCCAACTCGCCAGTGGTCGCCCGGAGAGAAGTTTTACCAATCGAGCTGTCTTGCGGGTTCGCGATGCCTCCGGGCGCAAGGAACTGGTCCCCTTGCAGATTGTCACCCGAATCGAATCGGAATCCGAGTGGTCGGTTAGCTACGAGGCACTGGGAGGTTCAGGGAGTGAAACGCTCCGAATCCGGCACCGGGGCTCCGAAATGCCGGTTTATGAAAAGGGTACCCGTGACATCGCATTTGCGGGTTCGGACTTTACTGGACGGGATCTGGCGCTGGAATTCTATCATTGGCCTGTGCAGCGGATGATCCGCCGTCCCAAACCGGAAATGCGGAAGGGGCGTCCGTGCCGGATTCTCGAAAGTGCCACAACGGATTCATCAAGCCCGTACGTGCGGGTCCGTTCCTGGATTGATTTGGAGCACCTTCAGCCGCTGATTGCCGAGGCCTATGATGCCCAGGGGAACCTCGTCAAGGAGTTCAGTGTGGGCAGCGTCCGCAAGGTCGAGGGAAATTGGGAACTGAAGGACCTCGAAATGGTGGGTGAAAAATCAGGGAGCCAGACCAAACTGGAATTCCTCTTTACCTCTCCCTGAATCTGAGGCTTGCCTTCCGCGTCAGGGGAAAGGAACCATCTCTCCTCTCCAATGAACGCTGTTTCAGCCATCCTATTGTCCAGCCTGTTTGCCGCCACCTTGGTAGCCGACGGGGTGGGCTACACCAATACTCCAGTCATTCGCGGTCAAAAGTGGCGCGTGCATGACAAATTTCGTCCCACGCCGCCTGTCGTGACACCGGGGGCCACGTTTAGTCACGGTGCCCAGCCGCCCAGCGACGCCACGGTTCTTTTTGATGGCAGCAGTCTGAATGCCTGGGTCGCGGACAGCGGCGGACCGGCCAAGTTCAAAATCGTCAACGGCATTCTCGAGGTTGCCGGTGGGAGTATTCATACCGCCCAGGATTTCGGCGACAGCCAGTTGCATATCGAATGGTCGGCTCCCTCCGAAGTCAAAGGCGACAGTCAGGGCCGCGGAAACAGCGGCGTCTTTTTCCACAACGATTTCGAAATTCAAGTGCTCGACAGCTATAACAATGTGACCTACGCCGACGGACAGGCTTCGGCACTTTATGGCCAATGGCCTCCCTTGGTAAACCCGGTCAAAAAGCCGGGTGAATGGAATTCCTACGATATCGTTTTTGAAGCACCCCATTTTGACTCTGACGGCAAGCTGACCAAGCCAGGGTTCGTCACCGTTTTCTTTAACGGCGTCTGTGTCCACAATCGCAAGGAGTTGAACGGCCCGACGCACCACCAGGTTACGGACCCATACAAGCCGTACTCGGGACGCGGGCCCATCGGTCTGCAGGACCATGGGAATCCTGTTCACTATCGCAATATCTGGATTCGTCCGATCGGCCAGTACAACTGAGCCGTCGACCCATCTCTTGGGTTCGCCTGGATGACGGGCGAACCCAATTCTTTTGGATCCGGTGCAGGATGTGAGAGCGCGAGGTGGGGAAGGCGTTGCCTTTCATCCCTTGCGACGCAGAACGCCCAACGTTGTAAAAAAGCCAACGAGCAGGCCGTAGACAACCAAACCGCAGCCGATGCCAAAGGGTACCAGTTCCCAGTTGCTGAATACCACCAACGGCAGTCCCACCAGGATCGTCAATCCTGACTCTCCCCAAAAGCACCCGAGAAGGGTCATTGTCCGCGTTTCCCGAACGCGCTCCGACATCCACTGCCGGTAGTGCATTTCCCCGAGAGTGCGCATGAGCCAGACCGACTGCAGGTTGCGAGCTGCCACCAGGAGACTCGATGTGGTGAGGGAAATCGACAGCATCGGGAGGGCGGCAACTAATAGGCAGAGCACGACATTGAGGGGGATCCCCCATTTCCAGCCGAGCCGTTTGGCAATGGGATTTCCCTCGAGGACCAGGTGCGGAGTGCCGGCAAAGGTCGATCCCAAGTCGCAGGCTCGTCCGAAAAGAACCACCCCGGCAAATACCCACCAAGTCGGCGATCCGGGTGGGACCACATCGTCCACCCGGATCATGGTTTGCTCCGGGAGCGGCCAGGCCCTGCAGCGACCCAGGCTTTAGGACCGGCCATAAATTTGGTCCGGGGTCTGCAATCT
>CAIPFS010000036.1 GCA_903864375.1 uncultured Verrucomicrobiota bacterium | reverse complement strand
CCCCCAATCCTTCTTTCTCTGTGTTCTCTGTGTCCCCTGTGGTTAAACCTCCTGACCGCGGGCAAGAGCCCAACCACAGAGGGCTCCAAGGGCTCAGAGAACCACGTGATTTCAAGGGCGTTTGCTGGAGTCGCCTGGGCCGGCGAAAAGCCGTTGTTTGGAAGACAGGAATGTCTGCGATACGACCTGAGAGGAGCGGTGGCTGGTTCATGGTTAGAACTGGTAGCCCAAGTTGAAATAGGCGCGGACGGAACCGGTGGACGACAATGGTCCATTCAAAAGAGGGATGCCGATCACCAACCGGGCTTCGAAGCCCTGGCCCACATTGATCAACCAGCCAGCCCCGACGCCCAGCATTCGCTGGGTTGATTCACGACCGGCGGGAGAATCGAGCAGATAGCGCTCTCCATAGTCGAGGAATCCAGAAAAGCGAAACACGGTGGAGAGCTTCCCAAAGGCACCCTCCAGTTCCTCCTGATGCCAGGCCGGTGGACGCAGGTCCAAAAGAATCTTCCAGCCCGCATCCCCATAGTCTTCACCATCCCGATATCCGCGCACGCCCGACAAGCCACCGAGGGCAAACTGTTCGTTACCGATCAGGGGTGCGCTGGCCCATTGCCCGGATATTCTCGTCAGAATCGCCCAATGCTCGTAAATGCGTTGCTCACGAGAGAGACCTGCCTGCACGGTGGTGTAGGTCCCGCCGGCCTGGGTGCTACCCGCCACCTGATGAAATCGGCTCTCGGGAGAGGCCAGGTCGGCCAGGTACAGATTTTGTGACAGATTAAAGGAACTGTTGCCCCATGAATCGGACTTTCGTCCAGACCACCCGATGGAAAGCGGAATATAGTCGAGGGAAACCGAGCTGGTGACGGGGTTTGTCACCGATTGAGAGTTGAACAACACCCGATCTCCACCATTGGTGGTGTAGATGTTCACCGTGCTCAGGTTGGTGTGGTAGGTCCAGGCGTTGTAATACTTGTAATCCACCCCGAACGAAACCGATGAACGGATGCCCGCAAACGGTGGCAGGGGAATGAGGATTTTGGTCCCCAGATTGTCATTTCCAGTCAGCTCCCGTTCGATGGATTGATTGAAGACTTCCAGCAGGACATTGCTGCTGACCGTATTGGGCTGGCCGAATCGGGTCTGAGTCTCCGAACTGGAATGGGAGGCGTAGGCAATCAACTCCGGCGAACCACTGCTCGGGGGGAGAACAAACGTCCGGAGAACCGGATCATAACCGAAGGAGCTGGACGGATTCTTCGACGGATCGTTGAGTCCCCAGTGGTCCCACAACGGAAGCCGGTAAAACGCACTGTAGCTGGCGACTTTGGGTTCGTCGAAGACCGTGCTGATCTGATGATCGTCCTCCTTCATTTCCTGGGGACTGAAGGTCGACTGAAACCCCAATTGGTGATCCAACTGCCACAGGTTGTTGTATTGCAGGGCGGTGTCCAGGCGGAGCAGCGGGGTCGCGGGCGTGGACCGATCGTTGATTTCGACATGTCCGTGCAGCGGCAGTCGGTCCACCACCTTGAGTTGCAGGGCCGACGACCCGGGATAGGGGCCCGGAATGATGGTCGGCGAGATCTGGCGGTCCCGATTTTCGTTGGCCTGATCGAGTTCGGGCTGGAACCACGCCAGGTTGAGGATGGCGTTGGTGGAAAGACCGGGGAGGGCGCGGCGGACATTTCCTTCGCTGTACCATCGATTTCCAACGACGGTGATGCTCTGCAATGGTGCCTCCACCACCTGAATTCGAACCACGCTGTTGCTGATCTTCTGGGGCGGAAGTGTGACCGCCACGGTCAGGTAACCGTGCCGGCGATACGCCTCCTGCAACTGGCCACAGGCCTTCTGGATGGTCGCCAGGCTCACGGCAGTGCCAATCGCCGGTTGAAGCGCCTCATCGACCTCGGACGGTGCCAGGAGGGTGGCACCCTGGACGTCAAAACGATTCACCTGGAACGGGACCGAATTGGTTTCCGCATCCAGCCACATCCCCATCCCAAGGGAGCACAGCAACAAAAGGACACGAATCCATTTTTGTAGCCACACTCCCGGCATCCGGAAGTCCGGTCTGCCCATCATGCGATTCACTGAAAAGATTCCACCGAGTAAAACCGCCCAAGTCCGACCGCGCTCTCATCGGACAAGACCGCCGGCTGTCCCGTGCCGGAGACGACGGAGGAGCCGGCAGTCCATTTGGAAGGGGCGCCGGTAAGAGTACCTGAATATCGGAGTCGATAATTGACCCCGGCAACCGTGGGGAAGGTGATGGTTGGAACACCCTGGACCAGTTCAATGCGACTGATGGTGACCGGTGTGGGAATAACCGACCCGCTGGCCGCCGTGTAGGTCAGGGTTCCATCGGTGCCCACTTGAAATGTTCCCAACTGCACCGAGGCCGGCTTCGGGGAGGCCGTGGACGCCTTGACTTCAAAGAATCGCAGGGTGGCTGGCAACGGACTGACCACATTGAACGTCGTGGCTCCTCCCAATCGTTTGATCGCTCCGGGCAGTGTGCCGTTGTTGGAGGCGATCCAGGTAAAGGAATTCTGTGTGGTGGGAGAGACCACCCAGGCATTGGTGGGCGAGTTTGCGCTGCCGATGGCAGCCCTGGAGCCGATGCTGTTGATCTTGGACCAGATGCCCTGCCATTGCGATGGCGTCAGATCGGCAGGATTTGAATTCGGCTCCGCGTTGGACAACCACACCGTGCGAGGGGAAGCCGTCGTGGGGGTCGCCGCCAATAGGCTCACCTGGGCACCGTCCGAAAACAAAAATTGATTGGTGACCACGCCCGGGTCCCAATGGGTCACCGCAAGGCTGGCTCCAGGGGCAAGACCCAGAAAATTGGTGATCGAACCGAGGTTGAATTCGACGTCGTTGAATCCGTCCTTGCGAAAGACGAGCAACACATCCGTATCGAGGTAGGTGAATCCCAGAGCGGCGTGAGCTCCAAGGAACAAGGCGGATAGAGACTTGATCATCGTGTATGTTTGTAGGCGTTGGCTAAGGGACCACCCGATTGCATCCGACTCAGGCTTGGTACTGGTGATGAAGGGCAGATGAGGGTTTGATCCACGGACCCACCCCGGGGTGGAAAAATTATCAACCGGCGCAGTCCAGGGACTGCGCCGGTCTATGGGGTTTTATTTCTGAAAAGGAGAGATCCAGCAGAACTTAGTAGATCGTCGAGGTGATGGGCCCACCATCGACGCTTCGGGTGACGGTCAGGTCATCCAAGGCAACAAACTTTCCAACAAAGTTGGAATTGGAGTGTTGGTAGGTGGTGTCGGTCACCAGACCGAACAGCAGATTGAGAACGGTCAGAGCATTCCCCGTGGCGGCACCCGTTCCCTGCTTGAGGTACCAGCTCTCGTAACCCCAGAGCGGATAGGAACCGTTGGCGACATTGGCGGTGGAGAATGGCACTCCCTCGTAGGACAGAGTCTGGAATCCACCGATGTCGCCCGCCGAAACCGTGCCGATGGAATTGGGAATCAAAGCTACATTGTTGGTCACATCCCCGCCAGTCGGGCGGCCACCAACGGGATCGCTGATGGGAGGATCGGAAGCCGGGGTATTGGTGATATAGAAAGAGGGAGTTCCTGAGAAGTAGATGGAGGCGTCAATTACCTGACGAACCGCCGCCCCTGTATCCCGACCCACGAGGTAAACCGGATCGGTGGTGCTCGACCCACCGAAGAATGCGGTAGGAACAAGCCCGGAAGCCTGCTCCAGATAGTACGCCTGGCGCTGGGTCAGATTGGTGAAGCCGGCAATGGAATTGGGCGTTGCCGGGCTCTTGATGAAGGCAAATGGAACGACCGCGGTCGGCTTGACCGTGAACAGTGTCGAATCAATACCCACGGTATCCGGCTGAACGCTGGAGACAGCGACGGGCGAGGTCAGCTTGGCTCCTGTCGCGGTGGTGATCTGATTCTGGGCCAGAACATCTTGGAGTCCCAAAGCCGCTCCGTTCAAGACGAAGTGGATGGTGATCTTGCCCAGGCCGGCATTGGCGCCGCCCAAGGCATTCTTGGCGACATAGCTCCGGATGCTGGAATTGTTGGGATTGCTGGTTTTGGTGAAGTTGTTGACTCCGAGCAGGGCTTCAGCCCGGTCATAGAGAACGCCTCGGGAGGCATTTCCGCCGGTGATCACAACCGTGGTGTCAGCTTGGAGGGACAAACCGGCGACGAGCGCGACGCCCGCCAGTATTCCGCGAAGGGTCAGTTTCATAAATCTTTTTTGGTTATGGAGTAATCAATGAAGTTAATGACGGCTTTCGATGCCCATTCAGGACGCCTTGACGTTTTGAACACGACGGCGAATGGCAAATGCCGCAAGCCCAAGCGCGGCAATAGAGGCGTAGGCGGACGGCTCCGGGACAGCGGCCCGGTAAAAGATCAAGGCGCCACTGCTGTCCAGAGTGAAGTTGCCGAGATAGCTGGCTGTCTTTGTGGACGTGCCGGGAATGAATTCGTAGAAGTCGGACCGGGCAACAGTCCCGGCCGCCGTCTTGTTCTCAAGACCGGTCGTGATACTGGTCAGTCCGGACGATTTGACCGTGTACGAATTCTTGTAGTCCTGGTTCGACGGATTGGAAGGGTCCTGGACGCTCGGAATGAGAAGCGCTGTCGTAGTATTCGGTGGGTAGGCCGCACCGGGCGCATACTTGGTGACACCAAAGGTGGTGTTGATACCCAAAATCCCTTGAACGCCGCTCTTCAAACCACCGGCTCCGCTGGTAGTCGGACCCTTCGGTGAGGCCGTCTTGACATCGGGATCTGTCCTCTTAACCGTGAGAAACGTGGTGTTGTTGAGAATGGAATTGGCCGCGGGGCTGGAAACGCCAAAAACCGAGAAGGTCAGTCCGTCGGTGGTTCCAAAGTTACCGGTCAACAGACTGGTGCTATACCGCGCGTTGACCCCGGTGGAGAAATTGACCGCCGTTCCCTGAGTCTGATTGATCAAATCCGTGACCGGGCCAAGGTCGACGATCAGATCGTCTACGCCGGGTGCTCGGACGGCAAGAATGACGTCCTGGTTGGAGTAGGTGAAGACTTGGGCATTCCCAAGGTACGACGCGGCCAGTGTCGTTCCGACGACAGCAGCCAGCCGTAGGGCTGACACGTTCAATGGAGGCATGTGTATTCTGGAGTTGATTCGGAAAGCTTCCAGCAGTCTGGACGGCTCACCGTGAAGTATTCCAAAAACCTCCCAGGGAAAGGGTCGGTCCTTAAGCAGCACAGGGTCGCGAAGAGAGCGGGATTCAACATCCCGTCTCGTCGGAGACTCTGCGTTGGATGCCGACGAAAGACTGACTCAACAGAAGCGCCACGGTGTCGCAGGAGCGATCACTTGGAAGCCAACGGTTGGGTCTATCTTTTCAAACGACGCGACAAGAATTACAACCGATTCACTACTACGTCAATAGGGATTTGTTGAATTGGGGATTTGAACGGGAGACCATTGCGGCGGCCATGGAAGGTGGTGCAGGTCCTCCTTCCAAATAGGAGCTTTACTCAACCTTCGGATGATTTGAATTGAACCGGTTGAAGCAGAGGAACATCGGCGAGCCAGGAACCGAGCGGCCTGAGGAAGGGAAGAGCTCCTGCAAACCGATGGTCAAATCTCAGGCCTACGGAATTGAACGAAGCTTCCGGTATCCAGATAGAGGTTCACCTTCGAGGATTTAGCCGGAAGACGAAGGGTCGAGGCGGTGCCCAAGCGATGGTGGTTAAAATCGATATGGGGACTTGTTCTGCAATGGCGCCATTGGGCGTATGCGGTTGATGTTTCCATTCCGTAATCGCCTGACGTCAGTCGGCGCCATCTCTCAACGACTTGGACCCGTCCCGGCACGGATCGGCGTGT
>CAIPFS010000035.1 GCA_903864375.1 uncultured Verrucomicrobiota bacterium | reverse complement strand
TGGCTTCGCGCCTTCGTGTGAAAAAATTTTATTGGACGCACACGAAGACGCGAAGCCACGAAGAAGCATGGAGCGATGAACGGATCGAACTACAGGACGCTGGAGCGCCAACGGCGCGTTCCCATCCCAGCCTAGCCCTTCTTTCGCAACCCGACAATTAACGCCTATTCAATGCCAATGGCATGCTTTGACAGTGCCCTTTTGTGGTGCTGGCTGGAATGGCATCGCACCCAGAATGGGGAACACATTGGGGATGTCATTGATTTTCTGGTTGATCGAGTTCGAGAGGTCAACAGATTAGCCGCGAATGAGGGGCTTCGACGATTGCACGACATCTTTATGCTTCAGGCGGCCATTCTTTCGGGCCGCCGCAAGGTGATGGACGCTGCAGCGAACCTTGCCGGCCGCTTTGATCCGAGTTCCGGCCGTTATGCCTACGAGTGGGGGCTTGGTTGGAATTTATCGCGATCCAATTCTGGGGGACACTGGATCAATGCAAGCCAGTTTTGATCTAATGATGTCGAGTCGTCCTTCGCCCCCCTTTCGGATGCCTTCGAGGGCTGTCGTTAATGCATTTGTGGCCAATGATGATAAAAAGCTGGCGCAGACGCTCAAGCGTTTGTGGAGAACGGAATGGAATAAGCTTGAAGTGAAAGAAAAGGGCATTCTCGAGAGGACCGAGGAACGAATTCGCGTTTCGTTGCGCCAACGTGGTCCCAATGACCTTTGGCCATGGCCGGAAGCCGCATTTGCAAAACCTGCTTTGATGAAAGGGACCAAACTGCCAAGCGATCCACTATGGTGCCCGGAGGGCTTTTTGAAAATGAACCTGATGCGTCAGTCATAGCACACTAAACGAGCCTGGGTAGAGTACCCAATAGGACCTGGGGCACATTATTTTTCGTGGCTTCGCGCCTTCGTGTGAAAAAATCTCATTGAACGCACACGACGCCACGAAGAAGCATGGAGGGGAGAACGGATTATCAACCCTCGCCTTCTCAAGGCTCCGCGGTTGCGAGGCCAACGAGTCGTGGTCGTCGCCCGAAGATCGTAGCCGCCGTCCGTCAGGCGGCGCTGATCAATTGGGAGTTGACCGTCCGAGACACGGCTGGTGGAGGAACCCTTTTTCGTTCTCGCGCCGTCGTTGGATCTGCTCAAGGGTAACCATCAACCTTTTGGGTTCAGGGACTCAACTCACGTCCGATTTTGGAGGTCGATGATCTCCAAGAACCAGCCCTCACGCCGTAGCGCAGACATTCCTGTCTGCCGTTTCGCCGACATTCCTGTCGGCAGAGCTATACCCCGTCCCGATGCGCTGCGTCTGGCCGACCGCCGGGCAGGTTTGAAAACCTGCGCTACGCCTCAGGGCTGCCGGAATGTCCGTCCGATTTTCGAAAGGGTTCCTACCCGGGTTCTGTTGGGCGCTCCCCCCTTTCTCACGGCACATGAGCCTTGTGGGGAACGGCTCGAAGCTTCTGGTCGGTAAACGCGATCATGGCCTGCCAGTCTTCGAGGGTCACGTCGTGTCCGCCTGGACGGAGAAAGTAACCAATGCTGCCCGACACGAGTTCCGAGGGCGGTGGCCAGGTCCGGGTGTTCAATCCTCCCGCCTTCAACATTCGGTACACGGGGTCCGCACCCAGTCCGCCAAGAAACTCCCCCTTGGGATCACTATAGGAATCCTCGGTCGCACTCAGGATCAGCACCGGTCGGGGAGCCAGGAGGGCGACCAGCTCGTGTTGATCGATCGGGAGTGCCGCTTCGTTGCCCGCATATCGGGCAAAGGCGGGAGCAAACCAATGTCCCAGAGGTCCGGCGAGGTGGGCTACGTCCTCGCCAAAAAGTCGTTTGCTGAGCGCGACCCCGCCTGCCCCGGAATTCTGTGAAACAACCAGGGCAAAGCGTTCGTCCTGAGCGGCGGCCCAGACCGCCGCCTTGCCCAACCGACTAAACCCCATGACGGCCACCCGCCGGGAATCAATGCGGGGATTCGTTTCCAGATAGTCCATGGACCGGCTCAAGCCCCAGGCCCAGGCCCCCAGACACCCCCAGTCTTGTGGACCCGGTTCGGGTCCAAGGCCCCGCGGGCCGTCGCGCCAATGCCCTGGCAGGTCCGGCTCAATTTCGCCATAGCCTGCCGTCACAATGCCATAGCCATGCTCCAGGGCGTAAGCGTATGGGAATTGATGCTGATGAATCCCACGGGAGGCTGCGAGTGGACGGTGGTCCGCCGTGGGATTTCCAAACAGGCCCATCACCCAATGCCGTGGCACCGGCAGATCGGGTTCGGCGGTTGTGGTATAATTGCCGTCGAAATTGAGGCCGAGGAAAACCGGAACCGGCCCCTTCACCTCATTGGGTAGATAGACCAGCAGCTCCATTTGCCGTCCCTCCTCCCGTCCTTCAAAGAGCACGCCGATTCGAAGGCGTGTGGCACGACCACCTCGAGCATTCGGGACCGACTCGCGAACGACAAATTTCAAATCCGAAGGACGACCGACCAGGGTTCGACCGTATTCTTCATCAGCGAAGAGTCGAAGCAGTTCAGGCCGCCGGGATTCCCGCCATTCACGGGCGGTCCGGACCGGTTGGCCATTCGTACGGATGAGCGGGTCGGGGAGACTGTAGGGCGGAACATCCTTCTCGCGGTCCACGGTTGCGGCGACGGCCGGGGCGTAGGCCACGTCGCCGCCGCCGATCAAAAGAGCTGCGCAAAGGAGGAATCGTCGCATGAAAAGAGAAGCGGAGTGTCGATGAATCGGTGGAAACGGCAACAGAATGGTGTGCCAACTAAGGGACAGGTCCATTGTTGTGCTCTCCCGATGTTGCTCCGAATCAATGGGAGATATCGTCTCGCAGTAGGACAAATCGCGTTAAGAGAATCAAAATTCAATGGAGTGCTCCGGCAAGTCCTCCGATCCCTTTCTGTCACTGTTTCGTGGATCCGGAGGCTTCATTTCGCCCAACGAATTGGGAGGTATAAAGCACCTTATCCTTTGTGGCGTCGTGCCTTCGTGTGAGAAAAGTTCATTGGATGCACACGAAGTCAGGAAGACGCGAAGAAACATGGAGCGTCAACCAAGGGGCGAATCAGTTGTTGAGTCTTGGCGTGATTCATCGGTCCTTGAATTCGCGCGGTTTTTTGATGAGGGTTCCATCCGATGACACGTCGCAGGAAATGGGTGATCGGGGCCTCTCTGATTTTGATCCCGGCGCTTGGTGCGACAGCGTTTTTTGGCGTGGTCTACTTCAACGTGTTTCGGGCCCACGAGCACTGCATTAAACAGACGGGAAATGCAGCCGAATTTACATTCAGGGCCTCTCGGAGAACAACAACTCTGAAATCGCCATCCTTTGGGACAAAAAATCAACCCCGGGTGGCGACCACTTTCGCCGGCCATGGGGACCACTCCTGCGGGAAGTGTGCCTGCTGGATGGAACAATGCGGGTGATTCCCGATAAGGACTGGGCGGCATTCTCCAGCAATCAAGTGGAACTGTTGGTCCGGGAGGGAATTCCACGAGCCACCGCACAGCATTACTATGAACTTCGGTAGCCAGGGACCTGGCCGTCGACGAGGTCCACTCGCCTTTCCGCTTGCGCTTCTGGACGGATTTGGTCGGAGTTGATGCCTCTCATGAATATGCGTCCTCTTTTCGCCGTGGCGGCCATGGCCGTCGGTCTTTCGTGTCTTTCCCCGGCACACGCCGCTCCCATTCCGGACAGCTACCGGATTGGCGGTTTCGCGATTGGTTGCCAGGCGTACAGTTTCAACCGGTTCACCGTTTTTGAGGCCATCGAAAAAACCGAGCAGACCGGTTCGAAGGTCATCGAATTTTTTCCCGGTCAGGCGCTCAGCCCGGACCAGCGGGGCGTCAAATGGGATCACAATGCGAGCGACGAGGTGATCGCCGTCGTCAAAGCCAAACTGGCCCGGCACGGCATCAAGGCGGTGAACTACGGCGTGGTCGGCATCCCCAACAACGAGGCGGAGGCCCGCAAGATTTTTGAGTTTGCCCGCAAGATGGAGCTCTACGCGGTCACCACCGAGTCGACGGAATCCATCGATCTCATTGACAAACTGGTGAAGGAATATGACGTCCGCGTCGGGTACCATGACCATCCCCGCCGGGCCGACAATCCCGATTACAAGGTTTGGGACCCGAACTACATTGTATCCCTGGTCAAGAACCACGATGCCCGGATCGGTGCCTGTGCGGACATCGGCCACTGGCAGACCAGCAACCTGAATGTGCTGGACTGCCTCAAGACGCTCGAAGGCCGGATTGTGAGCGTTCACGGCAAGGAACGTCCTGCCATGGGACCGGGTCAGCATGACGTCCCCTTTGGGGCCGGGCAGACCAACATGGGTGGGGTTCTGGCGGAACTCCAGCGCCAGGGATTCGTGGGCAACATCAGCGTCGAGTACGAATACAACTGGGATAATTCAGTCCCTGAAATTGCCCAATGTGTCGGCTTCGTCCGGGGCTGGGGTGCCCGGAAGTAGTTCGAACCGCCCAATTCTGCCGTGCGTGGGCCGTTGCGCGGCCCCATCCAACGCCTCGCGAAGGATGGGGCCCGGCTTACCGGGTGACTGGCACCTGCCAGAAGGTCAG
>CAIPFS010000034.1 GCA_903864375.1 uncultured Verrucomicrobiota bacterium | reverse complement strand
CGGCTCCGAGAAAGAACAGTGTGAGCCAATGGAATGCGGTCCGACGGCTACTCATGATAAGGGAAAACCTCCAAAATCGGTCATAAATCGATACCATGAGCCGAACGGACATTCCGGCGGCCATTCGATGTAGCGCAGGTATTCCTACCTGCCGGGCCGTCGGCCAGGTGCATCGCCGGGAGACGGGATCCAACCCTGCCGACTGGAGGGTCGACGAAACGGCAGACAGGAATGTCTGCGCTACGGCGTGAGGCCCGTGGTTCACGGGAAAGCCGCCCGAAGATCGGCGACCGAGGCCGTCCCGGTCGTCCCCAACTGATGTATGACATGGCTGGCCGCAGCCATGGCCATTTCCATGGACTCCCTCAGGGGCAGCCCAGCAGCCATCGCCATGGCGAGGTTGGCGGTCACCGAGTCGCCGGCCCCCACGATATCGATCGGTCCCCGGACCGGACGGGCGTCGACATGGACGGAGGGAAAATCGGGCAATGCCCCGACAATGCCCCGCTCGGCCAGTGTGACAAAGGCCGCCTGACGATTTCTTTGGGCCAGGGATTCGACAGCGGATTGAACATGCTCGAGGGAGTCCACCGGCTGCCCGGACAGCAGACCGAGTTCCCGTGCGTTCATTTTGAAAACCATGGACGGCCACCCGGCCAGACTCCGTCGACTGTCGCCAATCACCACCGTTCCCGGATGCTGCTGGATCCATTGTCCCAAGGCCGCCAGCAGGTCGGGGGTGACCACCCCGGTCCCGGCAAGGTCCACCTGATCCAGTACAATGACGGCATCGCTCCAAGCCAGGGCGGCGTGGAGGGCGGTGGTCAGCTTCTCCCGCAGGGACTCCGGAGTCGGCCGTTCGTTCTTGAGGTCAAGCCGACTCAATTCCTCCGGAGGCTGTCCCGCCCGGTGAACCAGTGGCTTGCTGTAAGTGAAGGTGTGGACCTCCCCGGAGGTGGTGAAGTGCGTCAAATCCACGCCGGGAAGTTTTCCCAGCGCCCGGCGCAACGCCCAGCCTTCGGCATCGTCTCCCGAGAGACCAATGGGCCAGATCTTTGCGGCCCCCAGTGCGGCGAGGTTGTTGACGATGGTGCCGGCCGCACCGGCGAAGCACCGGATTCCCGTAAGGTTGTGAACTGGAAGCCCTGTTTCAAGCGACACCTCGGTTTTCGATGGATCAATATCAAAATACCGGTCGAGGCAGAAATCACCCACCACGGCGATTCGCAATCCGGCGTATTTCGAGGTCCAGACTTCGCAATCGCTTCGGTTCATGCTGGAGAGGATTGGGCGTTGAGTTCGGCCGGATTCAATTGATGCCAGAGATGGTGCAGGAAGGCGGCGTTGTCGGCCTGAACGTAGTTCATGGTACCACCCATCCGGGAAAAGCTTTTACAAAACCGGAGGTAGTAGGCGGGGTTGTCCTTGGGAGGCTCACCGACCGTCCAATCCCAACCTCCACCATCCTGAAGGTCGACCACAAAAAAACTGTGACCCGAAACCGGGGCTCGTCCGTCCTGAAAACGGAGGTTATGGACACAGCTGAGGCTCTTTTCAAAAACCTGGGGCGCCATGATGGCCGAACCCACCGAAAGAACCACCCCGCCATCCAGGCCGTCAACCGCACCGGCAAAGCGACGAAAATCTTCCCCGGCCGCCCGCCCGACAATGGCACCATTGAACATGGGATGGCAGGAAATGATGTCGTAGCCGATACCCGGATGCACGGTGACGGGAATTCCCAGCCGCCAGGCCTGGGCGATGAGGCTGGCCTGCTTCCAGTGATGAGTCGTCGGATGGCGTCCAGACCCGATGCCGTGCCGCAGCATCAGACCATGAAGATCGCATACGGCTGATGCCAGGGGGTCACCCAAAAATTGGACCACCAGTTGGGCCAACTCGTCCGCGTCCGGCAACGTGACACCATCTTCCATGATAAACCGGCCCAGCGAACCACCGTACCCCAATCCCTGTAGAGCGCCGGCGGCCATGGCCAGAATCAGATTCCGACCCGTTTCATCCCATGTGCCGAATGTACCGGAAGCTACGTTATCAGCGACCCCCTCGGTGGAGGCCCCAAGCCAGGCGTATTCCCAATCGTGAATGGTCCCCGCCCCGTTGGTGGCCAGATGCGTCACCCAGCCCTTTTCCATCAGGTCGGTGCCAATCAAGGCGGCACCATTCCGAATGAGATGGGCTCCGTACATGAGAACAACCTGCGCTCCCCGGCTTCGCGCCGCGCGAATCCGTTCGGCCGCAGCCGCCACCTGGGTGGCCGCGAGGTTCGAAATGGGGGCGGCCGGACTTCGAGGCTCCAGGAGAATCTGCTCGGTGCGGGTAAGACTCTTTCGTTGGGCCAGCGGAAGAACGCGGAGTCGACTCAGATCGAGGGAGGGCATGGCGCTAGGAAAACCAAAGAGACTTGATTCCGTCGAGATCGCGAAAATCGGGCAGACAGACGTCGGCACCCAGCCCCATCAACCTCAGGCGCTTGGCTTCGTCGAGTTGACCCGAACCAAATTGGCTTTCATCGGTCGCGACAGCCACCGCCGTGCCTCCAAGGGCCTTGGTCTCCACAATCTCCACCTGCCCGTCGCCAAAGGCCAGAAGAGCGGAGGGCGGCAGTCCGGCGTCCGAAAGAATCCGCTCCAAGGTGGCGCGCTTGGTGAATTCGCGGTCGTCCGGACCGGTGGGTCCATAAATCCGATCTCCGAAAAACGCTTCAAGGCCCAGGACGTGGGCCTCCTCCAGCACGAATCGCCGTTGCGTCCCACTCAAGACATGAACGGTGATTCCGCGGGTCGCAAGGAATTCCAGCAACCGACGGGCGCCCGGAACTACCCAGGCATCCGCCTGGGGCAGGCCGTTCCGTGCGTCGGAGAAGCGACTGGCGATGACTTCACCCAGTCGACGTTGGTATTCGTTTTCGTAATCCAGGGCGGATTCCGGGACGGCTCCCCGCTCGGCCACCCATTCCGACAGTCGTGCCGCCTGGTGAATCGAGGGGCGTCCGTTCAGTCGCCAGATTTCCTCATGAACGAGTTTCCGCCGGTCAGTCTCGGCTTCGCCTGCGGACCGGGGAAGGACCTCCAGCCATTGTTCCCGCATCACCTCCGCCCATCCCGCCCGGACAAAGGAAAGGGTTCCGTCCCAGTCAAACACCACCTGCCGAATGCCCGCAACCGGAACAAATCCGGGACGCACTTCCAATCGTCCCTGAAAACCAGCAAGAACGCTCATGGGTGGACGGGGGCGAAGTCCACAGTCCGCCCGGCGGCAATGCTCTGTTCCTCGGCCTCGCACAATTCCAGGGCAGTCACCGCATCCGCAGCCGTCACCCGGGCCGGAGGCTGGCCTCGTTGAATTGCGTCGAGGAAGTATTCCACCTCCCCCACATAGCCATCGATACCCGGCGGAACCACGGTTTCGGGTGCCTGTCCGGCAACGAAAAGTTTGAGAGCATCGGCACCGCGACCCGAATCAAAATCAACGGTGGCTCGTTCAAAATTGACGGTGAACGACATCGAGAACCCAAAGCCCTCGGTCATGCCCCAACTGCCTTCAAGAGAGACCACCGGGCCTCCCGGGTAATGGAACAGGGAGAGCACGTGGTCGATGGCTCCGCTCACTTTCGGGTAACCGCCGGCAGTGACCCGCTGGGGACGACCAAAGCAATATTGGGCGAAATCCACATCATGAATGTGAAGGTCATAGAGTGCCCCTCCCGATTCACTGCCTTTGAGAAAATGGCCATGTCCCCATCCAGGGGCCTGCGCCACCCGGCGAAACCGTGCATCCAGGGCCGCACCGTAGGTCCGCCCGGCGACCAACTGTTTCAGCCAGTGGTAGGCCGGCCAGAAGCGAATGCACAAGGCCGGCATGAGGAAACAACCCTGAGATTGTGCCACTTCGGCGGCGGCGGCGATCTGACGGGCCTCCGCACTCGTCCGGGCCAGCGGTTTTTCGACCAGCACATGTTTCCTGGCGTTGAGGGCTCCAAGACAAAGCTCCAGATGGGTCCGGGTCGGCGTGCAGATATCAATCAGGTCGACTCCGGCATCGGCAAAGAGCGCGGACGGATCCCGATAGGCCCGTACCATGCTCATGTCGAGCTTCAGGAGGGCGGAATCGCCCACATTACCGGCCACATCGGCAAAGTTGCCATCCAGATTGCGTCCGCTGGGATTGCAGAGGGCAACCACCCGGGCAGCGGGAACCTGGGCGTAGGCCTTGAGATGCTGCACCGCCATAAAGCCGGTACCGATGATGCCAATGTTGATCATAATGGGGGGACTGGGAGGACGAGAATCTACACAACCGACACCGGCGTTTCGGGAAGCACGGGAGACCGGCGGAATCCGTGTTGCCACCAAAGTTTCCAGACCATCCAGAGTGCCTCCCGGACAATGGATTTGGACATTTTTGAAGTTCCGGCAAACCGGTCTGTAAAGATGATCGGAACCTCGCTGATCTTCATGCCGCGGCGCCAGACGCGATGGGTGAGTTCTATCTGAAAACTGTAGCCGTTGCTTTGGACGGTCTCCAACTCGATGGCTTCGAGAGCCCGCCGCCTGAAACATTTAAAGCCGCCGGTCGGGTCGGTCACCGGCATGCCGGTAATGCATTGGACGTACTGCGCCGCCCCCATGCTGAGCAGCAGGCGCTTGAGCGGCCAGTTGATGACCCGGATGCCATCGCGATACCGGGAACCGAGGACCAGGTCGGCATCCCCGGTTTGTGCGGCATCCAGAAACTTCGGAACGTCCGACGGGTTGTGGGAAAAATCGGCGTCCATTTCCAGGATGAACTCGAATCCGTGGGCCAGCGCCCAGGCGAATCCTGCCAGGTACGCCCTGCCCAGTCCGTTTTTCTCCGAACGGTGCAAAACATGCACCAGGGGATTCTGTGACGCGATTTCGTCGGCAACCTCCCCCGTTCCGTCCGGTGAGTTGTCATCCACAACGAGAATGTGGATCACCACCGTCTGGGCCATCAACCGTTTGACGAGCGGGGCAAGATTGTCCCGCTCGTTGTAGGTTGGTATGACCACTATCGCTTCAGAACCCATGCAGGTGGGAAGCGTCGCGGTGAAGCCGGGGCAAGCCAAGCCGTTTTCAACCAACTATTTCGTCGGAGAAAAGTCGGTCGGAACCAGAAAAGTCGATTTGACACCGTCTTTGACGGTCAGGGAGCCTCCTGCGGCCTTTTCACTGGCGCTTTTCGCAGCCACCCATTCCGGATCCTTGCCGAATTCACCAAACGACACGGAAGCGGCCTCCTTGGATTTGTGGGTCAACAGGTATTGCAGAGTCACATCCGAGGCCGGTTGATCCCCCTGTCGGTGCCAGTAACCGTAGTTGTTCATCCCGTGCTTCTTGAACAGGGCCAGCGTGTGATCGCGGAACCGGGCGTCCAGATTCGGAAGAAGACCGGGGGGAGTGGTGTAGGTTCGAAGTTCGAACACACCGCCTTTGGAAACATCCCCTTTGCGGACCGTGGGCGAATAGTCGGTGACCTGGAGGAAATAATTCTCTGGGCTTTTCGAAAGGAGGGCACCGTTGGCTTCGCTGGCCTTGTAGGCCGCCTGCCATTCTGGATCGGCCATGAACGCCTTCCATGAGGCTTCACGGGCCTCGCGGGAAGGATAGCGAAGAAGGAAATGAAGCCGGGTGTCGCCCGGGTCCAATGGCAGCCAGTAACCGACACTTTCAATGCCATGCTTCTTGAAGAGAGCCAGGGTGTGGTGCCGGAAGCGGTTCAACAAATCCTCGGTCTTTCCAGGAGCGATCGGGTAGATGCGAAGTTCGTAGACCACAGGGGTTTGGGGCTTGGCGGAACGGGGACCGGGATGAGCCGATGAGTACGAATTGACGAGAACATTGGGTTGACGCCCCGACGATTGCCCGAAAGCAATGGAGGTCAGGAGGGCAACAGCCGCAGCGGCAAAAAAATGACGACGATTCATGGATGGATTGATGCCTGATCCCCTCCGCCCCGACGAAAAAGGTCAACCCAAAAAGCATTTTGAATTGGGTCATTGGTCGATTCACCACTAGGATCCAGCGTGAAAAATAACGGTTCAGGGCAGTCACTGGACAACGATTCCGGATTCAAGGCCGTGGTTGTCGGCTCCTCCGCTTTGGGCATTGGAACCTTGATGGCCTCCCTGACGGTCCTGGAGCCCACCGACCACGGATTTGAATTCCGATGGTCGCCGTACGTCCCACTCACCTTCCTCATCGGTGCCCTGCTGGCGTGGGCCTATTGGAGGTTGATTTTCAAACTGGCTTCGCGGGAGTCCGACCCTGTCCGAAGTGCGCGTCGACTCAAGCAGGCAGTGGTTGGCCTTCTGGCCTTGGGCGTTCTAACCTTCCTCTATCCATTGCGCTTCGTCGCCGAGGAGCGTCGGACTGATGTCCTGATTGGCCTCGGAACCGCCATCATCGCCTTGTCTGGCGTCGGCTGGATGGTCAGAACCGTCGTGGTCATGCTGGAATCGGAGCCCGAGCCGGACGATACGAAATGAACCCCCCGGTGTCTGCCCCTTGACGCCCGGCCATCCGCTCACAACTTGCCCGCCAGCTTGCGAAAAACTGCATCATCCACCCCGGGGTGGTTTGCCTCACTCGCCGCCAGTGTCCCGGGAAAGGCACTGCTCGACGCCTGTTCCCAGGGCCGGCCGCACCGCGAAGAACGGCTGGCCGGTGCCGCTCATCCCTTTCTGGCAGCGTTTGTCGCCTCGGTGGGAAAGGCGCCAGCGGTGGTGTTGGTGGCCGAAACCCTGAAGCAGCAGGAGGCTCATCACAACGACCTCAACACCTGGATGGCCACCCAGGGCCAGGCGGCGCGCTTCTACCCCGCCTGGGACATCCTTCCCCATGAAAAGAAGCTGCCCCACGCAGACATCATCAGCGAACGCCTCGAGACCCTGGTGGCCCTTCAGACTCCTTCGGTCCACCCGCTGGTGATCGTGGCCTCCGTTGCCGCCCTGATGCAGCCCACCTTGACAGCAGAGGACCTGACCCAACGGATTCGCCGACTTCGTCAGGGAGAGACGTTGAATCCCCTGGACCTGATCGAGTGGCTGGAGGCGCAGGACTACGAGCCGGAAGTTCAGGTCTCCAGCAAAGGGGAGGTCGCGCTGAGGGGAGGCATCGTCGACGTCTGGCCGATGAATTCACCCTGGCCTGTCCGACTGGAGTTTTTTGGCGACGAATTGGAGTCCCTTCGGGAATTTGATCCCCACACCCAAATCTCGCGGGACCCGATTTCCGAAGTGATGCTGCCGCCCGCGGGCGAATTGAGCTGGCTGAAATCGGAACTCAAGCGTGCGCATGAATCCCCCACCCTTTCCGGGCCTCCCGGAACCTCGGTCGGCGATGCCCCCCCGTCAGGAGCAAGCCTCCTGGAGCACCTACCGAAGGGAAGCGTCCTGCTGCTTTCCCATCCGGAGGCGCTGTCAGCACAGGCACTGCGCTACGGTCAGCAGATGGAACCTGGTCACCCTCTCTTTCGATCATGGGATGTTGTCCTGGAATCAGCCGGACGACGGGGAATGGCACTGATCGAATTGGATGACAATCCTTTGGGTGACGCCTCCGCGGAACCATCCCTTCACGCGGACGAAATCGCTGAGGGTCCGGATGGAGCATTCGAAAGGACATCGCCGGTGGCCGTTTCCGTCCCGTCCACCGGTCCCGGTCTGGTTTTTGAAACCCTCGATGCCTACCGTCCCATCGGCACGACGCTTCCCGACCCCGCCATCGCCGAGGCCCAACGACGGGAATTCTTCTCCCAGATGCATCGATGGCTACGTCAGGGATATCGGGTCGACGTTTTTTGCAATACGGATGGCGAACGGCAGCGTTTCGGTGAGCTCTGGCATGAGTATGGCCTCGCCGGTTCCTCCACCGCCCCCGGTCATCCTCCACCGGCAACTCATCCCGGGGCGCTTTCCCGCGGTTTTCTGCATCCGGAAACACGCCTGGTCGTGGTGACCGATGCAGAGGTGTTTGGGCGATACAAGGTCGTCCGCCCCCGCCGACTCAAGTCACCCCATGCGCAAGCCATCCGGTCCGCCTTTGAGGTGGATTTCACCGAGTTTGATGAGGGCGACCCCGTCGTGCACATGGAACACGGAATCGGAATTTTCCGCGGGCTGAAAATCCTTCCTCCACCCAAATCCAAAGCCGGAGTTTCAGCCACAACTACCGGACAGGAATGTCTGGTCATTGAGTATGCCCCCTCGGACAGGGATGTGGATTCTCCACGCCTTTATGTTCCGGTAACCGAAGCCCATCTCGTCAGCAAATATGTGGGCGCGGGCAAGGCCCGTCCGACCCTCAACACGCTGGGGGGCGCCCGGTGGAACAAGTCCCGTGAACAGGCCGAAAGGGCCGTTCGCGACCTCGCCGGTGACCTGCTCCGGGTGCAAGCGATGCGGTCGGCGCGGACCGGCCATGCTTTTGCCACCGACAACAACTGGCAGCGTGAATTCGAGGCTTCCTTTGAGTTCGAGGAAACAACGGACCAGGTTCGCGCCATATCCGAGGTGAAACAGGATATGGAACAGCCCAAGCCGATGGACCGCCTGCTCTGCGGGGATGTCGGATTTGGAAAGACGGAGGTGGCCATCCGGGCGGCATTCAAAGCCGTCATGGGCGGCCGGCAGGTTGCTCTGCTGGTTCCCACCACCGTTCTGGCACAACAGCACTACAATCAGTTCCGGGAGCGCATGGCAGAATACCCGGTTCGCATCGAACTGCTTTCCCGATACCGGACCGCCCGGCAACAGCGCGCCGCGCTGGAGGCTGCACAAAATGGCACGGTCGACATCATCATCGGCACACACCGGCTCGTTCAACCTGACGTCCAGTTTAAAGACCTGGGACTGGTCATTGTCGACGAGGAGCAGCGCTTCGGCGTCAAGCACAAGGAGCAGTTCAAACTCCTGCGGGCAACTGTGGATGTGTTGACCTTAAGTGCGACCCCCATCCCCAGAACGCTTTACATGGCCCTGACCGGTGCCCGCGATTTAAGCACGCTGGAAACACCGCCCCAGGACCGCCTCCCCGTGGAAACCCTGGTGGTCAATCATGACGAACGGGTTATCCGCGATGCCATCCTGCGGGAAATGAACCGGGGAGGTCAGACCTATTTCCTCCATAACCGGGTGGCGACCATTGAGGCCACCGCCCTGAGGCTCCGCGCCCTGATTCCGGATGCCCGCATCGTCTTCGGTCACGGCCAGATGGAGAGCGACGCGCTGGAACGGGTGATGACCCAGTTTGTCAATGGGGAGGCGGACGTTCTGGTGAGCACCACGATCATCGAAAGCGGTCTCGATATACCGAATGCGAACACGATGCTGATCGACCGCGCGGACCGCTTTGGACTAAGTGAACTCTACCAGCTTCGCGGGCGCGTGGGGCGCTACAAGCACCAGGCCTACTGCTATCTCCTGCTGCCTCGTCATGCGCGCCTGCTGACCGAAGCCCGGAAACGAATGAGTGCCATCAAGCAGTACTCGGCCCTCGGTAGTGGATTCAAAATTGCCATGCGGGATTTGGAAATCCGGGGAGCCGGAAATCTACTGGGAGCCCAGCAGAGCGGTCACATCACCGCCGTCGGATTTGATCTCTACTGTCAACTCCTCAAGCAAAGCGTTCAGTCGCTCAAAGGGGAAAAGGTCACGAAAAGGATCGAAACACGTCTCTCGCTGGATTTTCTGGCCTCAAATCCAGGAGAGGAAATGCATCCAGAGAGCTCCGAGCGTCAACCGCAGGTCCGTCCCCAGTTCCAGGTGATCGTTCCCCGGGATGATGATGTGGTCGTGGTCGAAAGCTCGTCCGGCAGCTCCCGGTCTCACCCAGGGGAACTGGATGGCGAGATTCGCCGTGAACCGGCCTATCTGCCGATGAATTACGTTCCGGAACCAGCCCAGCGGCTCGAAATCCATCGCAAACTGGCCCAGGCGACCAGCAAGGGCGATCTCGACACGGTCCGGAAAGAAGTCCGGGATCGATTCGGGATCCTGCCACCGGCGGTGGAATTGTTGCTTGAGACGCATCAATTGCGCCTGCTTGCAGCGTTTGTTCAGGTGACGTCCATCGAAGTCACCGGCGGCAGGGTCAAACTGATGCGGAATGGCGAATGGATCACCAACGGCGGGCAATTCCCAAGACTTACGAAACGGGACGCCCGCGGGCGCCTGGGAGAATTGCGACGCCTGGTGGGATCGATTTCGAGCACGTCAACTCCATCGCCCAAAGGTGCAGGGGCGTCACTCCAGAACATGCGCGTCAAGCCGTCCCGGTAGCCACTGCTTTGTGGACGGAGGAGGTCGAGACGATGGAGCCACGTCAGTGTCGGGGTCGACTCATTCCCAAGACCCGAACTTTTCGACCAGGGATGCGCCGGCATCACCCGTTTTCCGTTGGAGCCCGGGCGTGGCTGGGGTTCAATTCCTGAATGGGATATTCGGCGACCCTTCGCGGGCATCACTTTCAATTTGCCGATCTGCGGGAACTGTTCGCACGGGCAAATGAGGAGAAATCGGGCGACCAATTGGCGGGGATTGCCGCCCGCTCCGGATCGGAGCGGATTGCCGCCAAGTGGGCCCTGTCCGAGGTGACCCTGGGGGAAATCCTGGATCACCCCCTCATTGATCCGGACATCGACAACGTTTCGAGCCTGCTATTATCCACCCACGATGCGACGGCCTTTCACGCACTAAGATCGTGGACGGTGGGAGAACTTCGGGAACGCCTCCTCGATCACCGGACGACGGCCACGGACCTCTCCACGTGGGGGGCGGCACTGACTCCGGAGATGGCGGCGGCCGTCACCAAATTGATGTCCAATAAAGACCTCATTCTGGCGTCCCGACGGCTTCGCAGGATTACCCGCTGCCGGAATACCGTGGGTCAGGAAGGGGTGCTGGCAATCCGGGTTCAACCCAATCATCCGACGGACGATTTGTTGGGAATTCTGATGAGCACCGTTGAGGGCCTGCTTTTCGGATGTGGCGATGCCGTCATCGGCGTGAATCCAGCGGCGGACTCGCCCGAAACGGTTGGTGCCATTCTCCAGATGCTCGATGGTCTCATCACCCGCTTCGGTATCCCGACGCAGGCCTGCGTCCTTTCGCACATTACCACTCAACTGGCGGCATTGGAGGCGGGCGCACCCGTTGATCTTCTCTTCCAGTCCATCGCAGGGACTCAAGCCGCCAACGATAGCTTCGGTGTCCCACTTGAATTGCTGGCGGAAGGTCAGCAGAAGGTAATGGCCCAACATCACGGGCGCACCGGTGTGGAATGGGTTGGCTCTCAGGTCATGTATTTTGAGACAGGCCAGGG
>CAIPFS010000033.1 GCA_903864375.1 uncultured Verrucomicrobiota bacterium | reverse complement strand
CGCCGCCAACTGGCCTGCGTGGCGGGGTTCCGACCAGACGGGCGTCTCGCTGGAAACCAACCTGCCGGTTCATTTTGGCACCGCCGAAAATGTCCGCTGGCATGTCCCCCTGCCCGCTCCCGGAAACTCCTCGCCCATTGTCTGGGGCAATCGCGTGTTTGTGACCCAGTTCGTCCCGGCTGAAAACCGCCGGACGCTGCTCTGCATCGACCGCACCGACGGAAAGGTGCTGTGGCAATCCGGCATCGTATACACCGACGCGGAGCCAACCCAGGAAAACAACCCGTATTGCGCAGGAACGCCAGCGACCGACGGGAAATGGATCATCGTTTGCTTCGGTTCTCCGGGCGTCTACGCCTATGATTTCGAGGGCAAGGAAGTCTGGCACCGGGATTTGGGCAAAATCAGCCACATGTTTGGCAATGCCGTCTGTCCCATCATCCACCAACAGCTTTGCTTCCTGAATTTTGGTCCCGACCCGGACGCCCGCCTTGTTGCCCTTGACCTCTCCACCGGCAAGACGGTCTGGGAAACAACGGCGCCAAAGCCCGATCCGTCCGAGGCCCCATCGATGCAAGGCCCGAGACCGGGCGACCCCAACCGGCCGCCTCCCGGCGGTCCCCCCGGCCCCCGCGGTGAAGGGGGTGCCCGGGAAGGAACGGCAGGCGGCCTGGCAGACGCCCCGCCGCTGGGACGTCCCACCGGACCAGGAGCTCCACCTCCTGGTAGTGCCGACATCGCTGGCGGACCCGGCGGACCTGGTGGTGGATTTCGTCCCCCGGGTGGAGGGCGCGGCATGGGCCGTCCAGGCGGTGCTTCCTGGAGCACGCCGGTGGTCGTGACCGTTGGGGGGCACGATGAGTTGGTGGTCAATTTCCCGAATCGACTGGTGGCGTACGATCCTTCCACCGGGAAGCAATTGTGGTTCAGCAAGGGAGTGGGTGGCTCCATCTATACGACACCGGTTGTGGGGGATGGAATCCTGGTTGGAAGCAGTGGAGGCCCGGGGGGAGGCAGTGCCATCGCCCTCAAGCCGGGCGGAACCGGCGAGGTGACCGAGAGTCAAAAGGTCTGGCGTCTGGAGCGGGTCAAGAGTTCGATTGGCACCGGCGTCATCCACCTCGGTCATTTGTACACCATCAGTCAGGATGGAATCGCGTCCTGTCTGGACCTTAAAAACGGAACGACGGTGTGGGAGGAGCGATTGAAAGGATCGACATCCCGCAACAGTTCCTGGTCATCCATCCTCCTCGCCAACGGAAATCTCTACATCCCCAATCAATCCGGAGATGTCTTCGTTCTGCGCGCCGCTCCCGAGTTCCAGTTGCTGGCAACCAATGCCGTTGGTGAGCCGACCAACGCGTCGCTGGCGGCCTCGGATGGAGAGCTTTTCCTGCGGACCCAACAGGGTCTGTGGTGTTTCGCCGCGAAATCCCCCTGATCCGGACGAAGTATCCACCTCCTCCGAGGCATACCCATCCCGCCGCTTCGAATATAAGACATGATAGATTAGTGACGGATACCGACGGGACTCCGGGCCATGCAACATCTGATCTAATAATATGATTCACCAATTGTAACATACAATCCATTGTTTCCCTTCACGGATGACCGTTAAGTTGGACGGCTATGGAAACTGGCTTTTCCTCGGGAGCCTCTCTCGAATTGTGGCGAGGCGGATGGAGACGCCCCTTTTGGGCGGTGCTGATGTTTTTGCTGCCCCTATGTCCACTGGCTTCCATCGCAACCCCGAAGTGGGGCGGACAACCCCAGCCCTCCCCGATCATTGCCCGACTGCCTCCTGGCACCGAGCTCAACATCACGTTGACCCTTCCGCTGCGAAATCGGACGGCCCTCGAACAGTTGTTGACCGATCAAAGTGATCCAGCCAGTCCACGCTACCACCAATACCTGACCCCGGAGGAGTTCAGCCAGCGGTTTGGTCCCACCCCCGGGGATTACGAGGCGGTCGCCAACTATGTCACCTCATATCATCTACGCATTGTCCAGCGCCATGCCAACCGCACGGTTCTGGAGGTCTGTGGCGACGTATCCCATATCGAGCAGGCCTTCCAGGTCGTCCTGAGCACGTATCGTCACCCCACAGAGGACCGAACCTATTTTGGCCCGGATCGGAAGCCAACTCCGGCCCGGCCTCTCCCGTTGCTGAACGTGGTGGGACTGGATGACTTCTCCTCACCGCGGCCCGCAGCATTGTGGTCAACCCCGCCCCTCAAGTCCCCAATTACCCCTCAGGCGTTTGGCTCCGACTCCACCGGACTCTATATCGGCAATGATTTCCGGGGGGCTTACACTCCCGGGACCGTCCTGACCGGGCAGGGCGAATCCGTCGCACTGGTTGAGTTTGACGGATACTACGCCAGCGACATCTCTGGGTATCTCAATAGGGCCGGCCTGCCGCCGGTTCCCCTGACCAACATCTATCTGAACGGCGTTTCCGGCGTCCCTGGAATGTACAATGCCGAGGCGTCGCTGGATATCTGCCTGACCCAATGCATGGCCCCGGCCCTCAGCCGGATACTCGTCTACCAGGGAACCAATCCGATCACCGTTCTCAACAAAATAGCGACTGACAATGCCGCCCGTCAGATTTGCTGCTCCTGGCTTTGGACCTCAACGACGGGGACGGCGTCGCTGGATCAGGTTCTTTCCCAATTCGCGGCACAAGGCCAGTCGTTCTTCTCGGCTGCTGGAGATACGGGAGCCTATACCGCGGGAACCCCGAGTCCAACCGACAGCCCCCTGGCCACCTCGATTGGGGGATCAATCCTTGCGGTCAAACTAGCAGGCGGCAGTTGGTTTTCGGAGCGGGTCTGGAGCTGGCAGCCCACGTTCTTCGTCGGCAGCGGAGGCGGTGTCAGTTCCAATTACAACATCCCTTCCTGGCAGATCCCGGTCAGCATGACACTCAACGGGGGGTCCAGCCAGAACCGCAATATTCCCGATGTCGCCTTGGTGGCGGATAACATCCTGGGTTTTGCCAACAACGGCACCCTCTACCGGGTGGTCGGGACCAGTGCCGCAGCACCTCTCTGGGCCGGCTTTTGTGCTCTGGTCAACCAGCAGTCCATTAGTGGTGGCAAAAGTCCGGTCGGCCCCTTGAATCCCGCCCTGTATGCAATTGGGTTGGGAACCAACTTCAGCCTCGCCTTTCACGATATTACGAGTGGAAACAACACCAACCAGACCAGCGGGGTGACACGGTTCCAGGCGACAACCGGCTACGATCTTTGCTCCGGATGGGGTTCGCCCTTCGGGACTGGCTTGATCAACCTACTGTCACCGCCAGTGGCACCGGCCATCACATCCTCCTCCAATTCTGTCGTCGGATTTCTAGGTCAGTCGGTCACTCTCACGTTCACGGCCATTGGCACGCCGAGCCTGACCTATCAATGGCTGTTGAATGGAACCCCCATTGTCGGAGCCACCTCGCCGTCGCTGACTCTGACCAACATCAGCAGCGCCTCCGCCGGCCTCTATTCTGTGACCGTCACCAACACTTATGGTTCCACCACCAAAGTGGTTGCACGATTGACCACAAAGGAGGCGATAGACACCCCGCTCTGGAGCCCGTGGCAACTGGGAGTGTTTGGGCTGGGACTGATGGGCGTGGCCTCGCGGACCTGGCGAGGCCGTAGGCAGCGATATCCATCCTGATGGCCTGAAGATTCGGTTGACGGGGCAGTTTCCTGCCGCGATCCCTGTGCCATGCCGTCCAATGTCCTCGGTGGGCCTCTCGCTTCCTGTTGCTACACGCCGTTGACCGGATTCTATCGGGACGGCTTCTGCCGGACCGGACCTTCCGATTACGGATTGCACACGGTCTGCGCCGAGGTGACACAAGAGTTTCTTCAGTTTTCCAAGGCTTCCGGGAACGATCTGTCTACCCCCCGCCCCGAGTACCAGTTTCCAGGCCTCCGGCCGGGCGACCGCTGGTGCCTGTGCGTGGAACGGTGGAAGGAGGCACTCGACGCGGGGTGCGCACCCCCTGTGCTTTTGGAGGCCTGTCACGTGTCGACCCTCGAATATGTCGACCTGGCCGACTTGCAATCCCATTCGATCAATCCCTCGTAGGACTCCCGGAGTCTCTCCTTACAGGGTGGCGAGGTTGCTTTTGGTCAGCAAAAAGGGCGGGACCCACTGGGGGTGCCCGCCCTGAAGATCATGAAAATACCCGCTTACCTCAGACGGTAAAACCGGGCTGCCGTTGTCGTGGGGACTGTGTAGGGATTCGTGGCATTGGAAACCGGCACAAAGGGCCCTTTGAGAGACGTGGAGGACTGGAGGACACCCGGTCCCGTCCAGCTGAGCGTCAAGACTCCGCCCGCATCCTGAAGCTTCAAGACGGAAGGTCCCGCCGGAGCCAGGGTGGGCAGGGTGAAGGCGATGGAAGTGATGTCCCCCGTATTGGAGTCACTATTGGAACCGGAGATTTCATTCGGCCCGGAATCGGCCGCGAAATTGCCGTCAAAATACGAGGGGTGGTCGTTCAACATGAGATTGTTGACGGTTCCGAGATAATATTGTTGGACATTCCCCGAGAGCCAATTGGTCCAGGTGGGTTCAAAATCAATACTCGTATAGGTGGCTGTCCAGTTCGTCAGCGAACCTTGTTCAAAATCGCTGTTGGGGAAGGCCAGCTTCGCCTGCGCACCGTCCCAGACAAACAAATCGTCGACTGCAATCCATGACCAGCCGTTCTTGGGAGCGTTATCAGCCAGTGCAAAGTGGATTCCCGCATGAAACTGCGCTTTCAGCCCTTGATGTTCCGGCTTGAGGTAGAAGCGATACGCTGGGAAATGCCATGCATCGTGTCCACCTGCTGTTGTCTGATTGGGGCCTCCCAGGGCCTGATTGTGTTGAACATAGCGAAAATCACCCGCATCACCAAAGACCCCGTTGGTGTTCACGTCGACCACCAATTCGATGATTCCATAGTACTTGCTGGACCCGTCATCCTCATACCGGATTCGGTCGGACGTCTGAGCCGAGGCAAAACCGACGAACACGGAATTGGTCGGGGCGGGAATCGGAGTAACGGTGAAAACGTCTGACCGGATTTCCACGCCAGCGTTATAGAGATTCCCGTTGGCGTCGCTCGTTCCTCCGCCGGTTCCAACAAACGTCCGGCCGCTCATGTGCCGGTGTTCGGCGCTCGCATCAAAGAAATAGGCGTCGCCCGTCGCACCGGCCGATTTGATCACCGTCCAATTCGGAATTTTGCCCGAAGGATGGCTGGAGGCGGTCAAGGTCCCGTCGCCCAGTTCCTGAAACCAGTCGGTCGCGCCCGGATTGGTTTCCGGGGTCGGAATGCCCTGGTCGAAACCGCCATTCTTGATGATCGATTCCTCCCAGTCCCAATTCGCCCGGAATCCGTCCAGAGCAATGCTGAAAATCGCCGAATTGTCGAAGCCCACGACTTGCGCCCGCCGCCCCTCAAGTCCCGAGGTGTTGATGAAAATGGAATAGATGTCCTTGTTCTGCTGACCCGCAGGTCCCGGCCAGAACCCAACCACCGGCAGGTCGTGACCCAGTTGAAATTTGCCGTCCGGGTCCTGGGTCGCGGTGCCCAGGTCCAGATAAACTCCACTGGCGTTGTCCGATCCATTCGCTCCCGGATTGTTCACGAATTCGCTGACACCCCCCGAAACATTTCCGTAAATGAAGCTCGTGACCGGAGGAAGAATGAACGGGTCCGATTCAATCACGGCCGTAACGCCCGTATCCGTGGATGCCGGATCGATCCGGGTGGTGAAAAAATTGGTCCCGTAGGTGAGGTAGGTACTGCCCGTGTCCTTAAAGATCAACGAGTCATGGTTGGCGACCGAAGACTCCTTGACGGTCCAGCCGGCCAACCCCTGTTCAAAAAAGCCGTTGCGAAGAGCATTGGTCACAATCAATCCATCTGCCCCGTTCACCCGGATGGACTTCACCGCCATGTAGTAATTGGTGCTGCGATCGACGATACGAATCTTCACCGAATGACCAATATACTCGGACAATTGATAGAAGTAGGCGCGGACCCATCCGTTGTTCCCGTATTGAATCACACTGGCGTTGGCCCCATTGGCGAGAATGGTGGCAGGCTCCTGCGAAAGCCAGCGGTCCACCGTGCCATCGGCATCGATGTCGAGACCGATGTCGAAAACATCCGGAGTCAACTGCGGCACGGCGGGGTAGAACGGGGTGAACTGAAATCCGATGCCGTTCGTCGGCTCCACCCGGGGTTGGTCGCCAATCCCGTTGGAACAAAAGTCGATGACAATGAAGGCGGGTCCGTTGGGGTTGTTATACGGCCCGTCCGCCCGCAGGGCGAGGCCACAGCCAAGCCCTATCAGGGCGGCCAGGCGAAGGAGGAGTTTGAATGTTTGCATGATCTAAGCTTCAGACTTTCGACCTTGAAAGGAAACACCCAAGTTCGTTTACGAGTATCAATCGGGTTACATTTGACCGTCGCCACGGCAAATCCCATAACCACCCCATGAAGTTCCTCCTTCCGAAAATGGATACCCGGGGACGAATGATCCTCGCTGCCCTCCTTCTCACGATCTTCGGAGGCCGGGCGGCATCCGATGCACCACCACCCCGGGTGGATGTCCTACTCTGGTTCGATACCGAGGATTACCTCCTGCCTGCGGATGATGACGCCTGCCTTCGCCTGGCCACCCTGTTGAGCGACCGGGGCATTCGCGCCACGTTCAAGGTGGTGGGGGAAAAGGCACGAACCCTCGAACGACGCGGGAGGACCGATGTCATCAACGCCCTGCGGCGCCACGCCATCGGGTACCACGCCAACCTCCACTCCGTCCATCCGACCCCGACAGAATACCTGGCCGAATGCGGCCTGCTCGATGGAATGGCTGAATTCATCCGACGGGAAGGCGGCGGTGCCTCGGATGTCCGTCGCATTTTTGGGGTCCCCACACTGGCCTGTTATGGCCAGCCCGGATCTTCCTGGGCCGCCCAGGGGGTGGCTGCTCTCGGCCCCATCGGCGTCGCCCCCGACGGCATTCCCTGCTATGTCGATGAAGGCTCGAATGTCGGCTGGGATCAAAAACCATTCTGGTATGCCGGGGCGCTGAACGTCTTCCACATGGGGAAGAACCATACCCGGATGGAATTGCACGACCCCGCCGCCGTGGAACCGGGAATGAAGGAGGTGAGTGCCATCGCCGACCGACTCGCCCGCCAGGACCATGGCGGCTTGATCAGCATTTACTATCATCCGTGCGAATGGGTCCACCAGGAGTTCTGGGACGGCGTCAATTTTCGTCGGGGTCGCAATCCCCCCCGCGAGGAATGGAAGGCTCCGGGGCAATTGCCACCCGATGAGACAGAGGCCGCCTTTCAGCGATTTTCCGCCTATATCGATCACATCCGGAAAATCCCCGGTGTCCACTTTGTCACGGCGTCCGACCTTCCAGCGCTTTATCCCGATTGGGTTCGAAGGAATGGGCTGGATGAATCGGAACTCAGACAGTTGAGCCAGAAGATCCTGG
>CAIPFS010000032.1 GCA_903864375.1 uncultured Verrucomicrobiota bacterium | reverse complement strand
TCCGCTCTTTGTCCATGACTAACAGGTCGGGGAGACTAGCGGTGTTCGGCCCCGGCTCCAAGCGGTTTTTAGAATGCGTTTTGTTCCACGCACCCGACCGGACGACAGAAAGCACCGGGTCTAGCTGGTGCCCACGTAGCGGATGGACGGCAATGGACGCCTCTCCAAAACCTGCAAGTCATTCCGGAACCGATCCAATCCCTCCTTCTCCAGCGCGCCCAATCCATAACGGATATATCCCCCGAGGTACCGGCGACGAAACGCGGCATCAAATCCCGTTGATTCAGCACTCCATCGGTCTAATTGGCGTACCCCGGACCGTCCTGAGGCGGTCAACGCCGCCCGAAGGGATTCCCCATGCCGACCGTGCGGCAGAACCCAGACGGCGAAGACAAAAGGCAGTCCGGTGAGCGACCACCAGGCCGCCCCCAAATCGAGCACCTGGTGTGGGTGCGCTTTCCGCCGGAACTCGATGGCGGGATTTCCAATCAGCAGGAGGTTCCTCGGTTTCCTCGTCTGGACGTCGTCGATCAGCGGAACCAATTCCGGACGGAGCCCCCACCGGTCCAAGAGAACGCGGAGGAGGTTCACACTGGTGCGGGACGCCGTGTCGACGGCAATTTCCCGGATATCCTCCAGCGGGTCCTGATGCGCGAGAATGACACTGAAGACCGGGCCGTGACTGGCAATGGCAAACCCATCGAGAACCTCATCGTCGGAGGACATCAGCGCCTCGGTCACGCTCAGCAGCGCAGCAGCCAGTCGGCCGGCCCGGAATTCGACTGCCAGTTGCGCGGGGGGAAGTCGAACCAAAGGTTCCTCGAGGCCGTTGGTCAATGGAACCGCATTCAAATACGGGACGGTTCCAATCGGAAGCCCATCAAAAAGCACGGCTCAAGGTAATCGCAGACGGGAGTGACGCCAAACCGTCGAGTGAGATTGACAGAAACGTTCCCGAACGGAAACATCGCCCCGCAGCCGAACCCCGGCCGGATGGCTAGGGGGCGGGGGACCCAATCGTTCAACCCTCATCTGTTGAACCGGGGCGCAAGACGTTCAGCGAGAAATACTTTCGCGAGACATCGAGGGCACTTTCCAGCCCGAGCCCGACAGCTAACCTCGCAGGCAGTGGAAGGGCAGTTTTGACCGGCCATCGATCGGATGGCTTGGAACGACGCCCGACGGAATTGACAGGATTGTGGGTGTTCGTTGCTTTCATGGTCATCATGGCATCGCATGGGGCTGCGCCTGGGGATACCCGGTGGTGGTCCCGTAGCTTCTCCCAGTATTGTTCCCACCCGCCGGGCCTGACTCAACCCGGGACCGTCCCCCTTCGCCACCTTTCCGTTTCCCTGCTCCTTCCTCGATCATGAGCACTCCCGGCCACACTTCCCGGATTTCACACCTCACCCTTGCCGCCCTTGGGGTCGTTTATGGCGACATCGGCACCAGCCCGCTCTATGCGCTCAAGGAGTGCTTTTCGTCCGAACTGGGCCTGGCGGTTCGCCCGGAGAACTTATTGGGCGTCCTCTCCCTGATCATCTGGTCGCTTTTGATGATCGTGTCCGTCAAGTACATCATGTTCGTGATGCGGGCCGACAATCGGGGTGAAGGCGGGATCCTGGCGCTGCTCTCCCTGGCCTTCCCGGAGCGGAGAGAGTCAGGCAGGCGGAGTCGGATGGCGATGATCATGGTGGCCCTCGGGGTGTTTGGAGCTGCCCTGCTTTACGGGGATGGCATGATCACTCCGGCGGTGTCGGTTCTGGGCGCGGTGGAGGGACTGGAGGTCGCCGCTCCGAGACTCCATCCGTTCATTGTCCCTCTTTCCGCCCTGATCCTGGTGGGTCTTTTTTCAGCCCAATACCAGGGAACCGGGGCTGTGGGCCGGGTTTTCGG
>CAIPFS010000031.1 GCA_903864375.1 uncultured Verrucomicrobiota bacterium | reverse complement strand
GTCATTGGTGTCATCGCGAGCAGTGAGAAAAAGGACTGGTGCTTCACACCCGGCATTGCGGATGCGGCGTAAAACTTCAAACCCGTCGAAGTCAGGCAACATGACATCGAGCACAATCGCATCAGGTGCGAACTTCTCCACCGCATCCACCGCATCTCGACCAGTCGCGGCAACCCGGACTTCGCAGCCGTCCAGTTTCAGGGCTGACGAAACCAAAAAAGAAATGTTCTCTTCGTCATCGACCACGAGGACCTTGGGAGTCGTTGTCATGAAGAGAGCCTGCCTGTCGGGCCTGTTCCGAACCTCAAGAGAACCTTGAGATCGGCTTGAGAGCGAATGTTCCAGCCGATCTAAAGGGTACGTTGGCCATCACTACAGGTGGGTTCGCCAAGGTATGAGGGTCTCGATGGGTTGTCCATCGAGACTCCCCCAGAAGAACACAAAGAGGTCAACTATGAAATCCAACAAGATCCGCACCCTTCTGGCAGTCAGCGCACTCGGCGCAGTTGCTGTCACCGGTTTGTTTGCCGTCAGTTCCGCCAGTGCGCAGACCGGCGATCAGACCACCCAGGCCGCACAAGGAAAGGGCGCATTCATCAAGTCGCTCACTCCTGACCAACGCGCATGTCTCAAAAGCAACGGCGTGGCCAAGCCCGATCACAAACTGAACGCCGAAGAACGTGCAACCGCCAAGGCGAATTTGGAAGCAGCAGCAGCCACGTGCGGCGTGACACTTCCCACTCGTCCCGCAGTAGCAAAACTGAAGGACCTGCGTGCTGACATCAAGGCTCTCAGCGCTGACCAGAAGAACTGCCTCAAGTCCAACGGCATCACGAAGCCTGGTCACAGGCTCACCAAGCCGGAACGTCAGGCAGCGTATGCAGCCCTTGAAGCAGCGGCTCAAACCTGCGGCATTGCCCTGAGTTAACCGAAATCATCACAACGTCTGCAGAACGGTACCCTTTCGAGGGTGCCGTTTCGCATCTGAAGGCAGAAAAATGACGCTATGTGGGAGGATCTGCGGATGAAACAACGAACCGCGTCGATGAGGCTTCCGCGTTTCGTTCTGCCTGCTGGGCTTCTGGCAGTAACAGCGCTCATTGCATTCTTGATGACACAGCCGCTGACGTCGACATCTCAGTCGGCCGCCGTCACAGTCGAGTTGAACCCTTCGCCGACAACACAAGACACGGAAACGATCCCACACGATCATGTCGCCGACGCCGTTGGTGTCACCGCGCATGATCACACTCAGGCCTCTGACGCAACGGTTACAGATCCAACTCATCAACACACGAACGCGTCAACGAATCCCTCTGACGCGGGGGCAACTGATGCACATGTGCACGACGCTGCTGCTCCCCCCGTCCCGACCGCTGGACCAATTGTTTCGGTCAATGATCCACGCCTCACACCAGCCCAGCAAAGTGCTGCAAGCGCACTTTTGGTTGCATCGCGTGCGGCGATGGCGTCGCTACCGACCACCACAGCTTTGGCCGCAGGTGGGTACGTCTCGGCAGGAGATAATTCAAGCGGCTTACAGCATTGGGTGAACGATGCCTATACCCACGACGGTCGAGAACTTGATCCGAGCCATATCGAATCATTCGTGGTCAAT
>CAIPFS010000030.1 GCA_903864375.1 uncultured Verrucomicrobiota bacterium | reverse complement strand
TCTTTTGCCGCCCGTGAATGGCGCGCAACGGTGGGTCAAATTGGGCCCCATCAATTTTCAACCCTCTGAACTCGCAAAACTGACCTTTCTGTTTGCGATGGCCAGCTTTCTGGCTCGTCCGGCGGAAGAATTGAGGCGCTTTCAGAACGTTCTCAAGGCCGTGGGCCTCGCCTTGCTGCCCTGTGCGCTGATTCTGAAAGAGCCGGACCTCGGTTCATCCCTTGTCTTCATGCCCATGGCCCTGACGATGATGCTTGTTGCCGGAGTTCCTCGAAAGCTGTTGGCGCGCATGTTGGGCTTTGGGGCGTTGGTGATGGGGTTGGTGCTGGTGGATGTCCTGGTGGCACCGGCAGGGTGGAAGTTCATCAAGCTGCAAGGGTACCAACAGCGGCGTCTCCTGGTATTTTTCAATGTCACTGACCCCAGCCCTCCGGGAAGTTCACCGGAACAACGCCGACAAAACCGGCTGTTGATGCGCGATACGGCGGTCAACGTCGATCAGGCGATGATTGCCATCGGATCAGGCGGTGTGGTTGGGAAGGGATGGCGACAGGGCACGCAGCATTCCCTGGGATTTTTGCCCCGCCTGGGGGCACACAATGACTTTATCTTCTCCGTGATTGCCGAGGAGGAGGGATTTTTGGGAAGCATCACGATTGTTTGCCTGTATGCCGTGGTCCTCTTTCGGGGAATCCGGATTGCCGGCGAGGCGCGCGACCGCCTCGGACGGCTTCTGGCGACAGGCGTCGTGACACTTCTGTTCACGCATATTTTCGTGAACATCGGCATGAATATCCGGTTGATGCCGGTAACGGGCATTCCACTGCCGCTCCTCAGTGCGGGCGGAACCTCAGTGCTTTGTTCGTTGATCGCTATTGGCATCCTCCAAAACATCCATCTCTACCGGCGCCACTACTGACGCCCTGTTTGCCATCCATGAGTCAACATTCGTTCAGAAAAAACCGCGGCCCCATGCGCTTCAAACCCACCCGTGGCCTGGGAAATCCCAAGGCGGCGGCAGCGGCACGGAAAGCCACCATCGACGAGGCGCCGACCGAGGACGACGTTTTCGATCGCCGTCAGCACGAGGCTGAAATCGATCGGTCCGAAAACCTGGCTGCGGGACTGCAACCCGACGAGCGGGAGGTCCGCGAAGCCCCCACGCGACGGGGACGTGATCAAAGTTACCGCATGCCCGGTTCCACCGCATCCACGGATCCTGAACGCGACGGCACCGCAGCGGATGCTGAGGACGAGGAGATGGAGGCGGAAACCGTCAAGCCGGCCCCCGGGAGGACGAATCCCCAGCCCAGAACGATTCTGGAGAAGGCGCGCGACGCGGTCAAACAGGTGGTCAAGAAGGTCAAAAAGATCATTCGTTCGGAGCCCAAGCGGCTGGTGGAAGTCATCATCAATTCCGAGCCTTTGGAGACACGGGTGGCGGTGCTTGAAGACAGCAAGCTGGAGGATTTCACCGTCGAGCGAACCAACACGGAGCGATTGGTGGGCAGCATCTACAAGGGCAAGGTAAAGAACCTGGAAGACGGACTGAAGGCGGCTTTTGTCGACATTGGATTCGAGAAGAACTCCTTCCTGCACTACTGGGACATCATTCCCAACTCCTTTGATTCGAGCGTGGAATTGGTGGAACGCGACACCGACAAGCCGAAGCGCAAGGAGCGTCCCAAAATCACCCAGCGGGACGTGCCCCGGCTTTATCCGGTGGGAAGCGAAATCATCGTTCAGGTGACCAAAGGCCCCATCGGCACCAAAGGGCCCCGGGTCACCACCAACATATCGCTTCCCGGTCGCTACCTCGTCCTGTTGCCGACCTCCGACCAGTCCGGCATCAGCCGCAAGATTGAAAACGTCGAGGAGCGCCAGCGCCTGAAGAAAATCGTCCGGGAATTGAGCATCCCTGAGGGGATGGGGGTGATCGTGCGCACCGCGGGTGAGGGCAAGCTCAAGCGGTATTTCATTCGCGATCTGGCCATGCTGCTGGAGGAATGGAAAGGGGTGCAGGACAAGGTCAAGAGCCAGCCTGCACCGGCATGCATCTACCAGGAACCCGACCTGGTGGGTCGGACGGTTCGAGACTTTCTAACGGAGGACGTCAGCCGCATCGTGGTGGACGACAACCGGCAGTTTGAACGCATCCGGGAACTGATCGGAAGGATTAGCAAACGGTCCGCCAGCAAGGTGGCCTTTTACAACGAAGCCCAGACCATTTTCGACCGCTTCAACATCACCCGTCAGCTGGAAGCCGCATTTGGCCGTCAGGTCACCCTTCGCAGCGGCGGATACCTGATCATTGACGAAACCGAGGCGCTGGTCGCGATCGACGTCAATACCGGTCGTCACAAAGGCAGCAAGGACCACGACCAAAACCTGCTCAAGGTGAACCTGGAGGCGGCGGATGAAATTGGCCGGCAACTTCGGTTGCGCAACATCGGCGGCATCATCGTTCTCGACTTCATCGATATGAAGCAACCGAAGGACCAAAAGGCCGTCTATCAGCGCATGAAGCAGAACCTGCGCCGCGATAAGGCCAAGACTCACGTGCTTCCGCTATCGCAACTGGGTCTGATGGAAATGACCCGTCAGCGGCACACCGAATCCGTGGCCGCCGCCATGTTTGGGGACTGTCCCAATTGCCGTGGTCGTGGCTTCGTCAAGAGCCCGGAGAGCATGAGCGTTGAAATCCAACGGAAGATGACGAGCCTGATGAAGGCCCGTCCGCGCGATGAAAGCGATTTCCAACTCCGGGTGCATTGCCATCCCACCGTGTTGGACCGGTTGCGGACAGAAGACGAAAAGCTGCTCATCGAATTGGAAAAGAAGTTCTTTGTCCGCCTGACCTTCCGTCCCGAAATCGCCTTCCATCCCGAGCAATGGAAGATTGTGGATGCCATGACCAACGGTGAACTGGCCCAAAGCACTCATACCCACTGACGTGAGTCCCTTCGTCCATAGAATGCGCAGGGGAATTCCGAGCGAATTCGGTGCGAGACTCGGCTGGCTTTGGCTCACGGTTGCCCTGGCAATGGTCGGTTGCTCTCCTGAGACCCCGTCTCAGCCCCCTGCCCCAACACCGGTCGTAGACCTCATTGCGCTTCAAAAGCGAGCCGAGGCCGGCGAAGCCTCCGCTCAGGCTCAATTGGCCAAATGCCTCGCCGAAGGACGCGGAACGGCCACCGACTATCCTCAGGCGGTCAAGTGGTACAAGGCGGCCGTGGCCCAAGGCAGTGCCGAAGCCAAGGCGGGGCTCGGTGAGTTGTACGAAGCCGGTCAGGGTGTCCCCAAGGACCTAGCGGAGGCGGCCCGCCTTTACCGGGAAGCGGCGGACCAGGGAAGCGTAGCCGGGCAGTACAACCTGGCCATTCTCTATGAGCAGGGACGGCATTTCCGAACAGACCAGGCGGCGGCCTCCAAATGGTACCGCCTGGCGGCTGAAGGGGGTGATCCCATCGCACAATACGATCTGGGCCAGCGCTACGACCTGGGAATCGGGGTCCCGGTTGACCGCGTTGAGGCCCTGTTTTGGCTGGAAGTCGCCAAAGCCAACGGACAAACCGATTCCATCGCCCGGGCAAAGCTGGTGGAAAGCAAACTCTCGCGAGCCGAGATCAGCGCGGCGCGGGAACGGGCGAAGGCGTTCAAGCCACGTCCAGCATCTCACTGAGCAAAACCGGCCCCACTTCTCCGTAATTGGGGCCGATTTCGTATCAAGGGACAGGTCAGCTGTCTTGTTGGTTCCAGCTTTGATGAGGTCCCGTTCATCAATTGCCATCCATCAGTTGAATCTGCATCGTCTTACCATGAGAACGACACTGGCATTGGATGATGACGTGTTCGAATGTGTCGCCCGCCAGGCAAAGCTCAGGGGTGTATTGATGGGAAGGGCAGCTTCCGATTTGTTGCGTCGCGGATTGAGCGCACCCACTCCCTCCGAAGAAAAAGGGGGTATCGTGGTCTTTCGGTTACCTCCGGATTCGCCCCGTGTCTCGATGGACCTGGTCCGGCGTCTTGTGGCGGACGGCATATGAGGGGTTATCTGCTCGACACCAACAGGTCACAGATGCCTACCTGCTGGGCCTGGCCATTCATCGGGGAGGCATTCTGGCTACACTGGATCGGAAAATTGGAGACCTCGTTGAACCCGGGTCTGATTTTGGGAAGGCACTGGAAATTCTGGTTTGAGGAATAAGGTTGCGATTCCGCTCTCGACAATTTGAAACGTTCGTGAGGGGGTTGAATCAGGAACGGTGCTCCAAGCCGGTGGAGACGACTTGTTCGGCTTCATCTCTCCGGGGATACCCCGGGGCAACCCAACACTGATACATCACGCCGCGAGACGAGCCGTCCGCTCCACGGACCACACGTCACGCAGGACTGGACGCGTTGGAGCATCGTTCTGTTTTTCGTGAATACGACGGGTTCAGCTGCGCGTGCGCTTGCACGCTTACTCCTGGCAGGGCCGTTTAACGTGCGGGACGCCAAGATTCGAACGCGCTCGGCGCTAGGGCGTTGCCCTCGCTGGCTGAATCGTCGGCTGAAAACCATGGTGGCGGAGCTCGGCGAGGGATCGCGTCCCCGGCAGCATCGAATCCAGGCGATGCTCACCGCAGACAGCGACTTTCAAAAGGCGTTCTGGAACGGACACCTTCGATTCCAGCATCGCCCTTACAATTCCAAGATGTGCCCCGCGACGGGCGCACCGGAAACATGGCGACTTCCGTCACTGACCTCGATTCAAGAACTGGCCGATTGCCTTATAGTCACGGTGGGCGAACTCGAATGGTTTTCCGACCCAAAATCCATCAACCCTCGATCGCCGGAGTCGCGGCTCCACCATTATCGATACCGTTGGCAACCCAAAAGCGATGGCAGCTCCAGGTTGATCGAGTCACCCAAGCCGCGACTCAAGCTTCTCCAGCGCTTCATCCTGGAGAATATCATCAACTGCATTCCGCCTCACGAAGCCGCCCACGGATTCCGGAGTGGACATTCCATTCGAACCTTCGT
>CAIPFS010000029.1 GCA_903864375.1 uncultured Verrucomicrobiota bacterium | reverse complement strand
ATCGTGAAAAAGAACGCCATCATGATGATCGACTTTGCCCTGGAAGCGGAGCGGACGGAGGGACTCAGCCCGGAGGATGCCGTCTACAAGGCGTGTGTCATCCGGTTTCGCCCCATCCTGATGACCACCATGGCGGCTTTGTTTGGCGCCGTGCCCCTGGCCATCGGAACGGGAACAGGATCGGAATTCCGGCAACCCCTCGGCGTGGCGGTGGTGGGTGGTTTGATATTGTCCCAGGTCCTGACCTTGTACACGACGCCGGTCATCTATCTGGCCTTTGAGCACCTGCGAATCTGGTTTCAGACCATCAAAACCCGGCGGGCCGCATCCAAATCCGCCAGTTGGGGGGCGGGGCGGCAGCAAGTCCTCCCGCCTTGAGTCCCGATGGTTTCGGGTCGGGTGACCGGGCGACCCTCTTTGACGGGGCATCGGGGCAAAATTCTTTTTTGGAGAGGGGGCGTGGCCGCTGAGGCGTGCCCATGGCGGGGTTTGGAGGCGATGGGGCTCGGTTTGCGGGACGATCCCCGCAACTTTTTGCGGACCCGGCTGTTAGACGGTGCACGAAGAAACGGCAGTATGGCTTTTGCATCGCTCCAATCCATTCTCGAACGCGCTGGCCTGGCCAGTCGCGACCAATTCGTCAGTTGGTCCGACAACTGGCGGAAGCTTGCGGCTGCGGGGGATGTCGAACCGCAACTGGCCTTTTTTGCCAAGGAAGGCGGGATGAGTGAGGAGCAGTTCCTCCAACGCCTCGCGACAGCCCTGGGCTGGCCCTTTCTTGAAACGTCCAAGCTGACTGTCAGCAATGATGTGCGGAAACGGGTGTCGACCAAGACCGCCTTCCAGTTTGCCGTCCTCCCGGCCGGCATTGAAAACGGTGTGCTTCAATTGGCGTGTCACAACCCGTTTGATCCCGCCATGCAGGCGGCGGTGCAGTTTGATTGCCAGAGTCCGGTCCAGTTTGGTCTGGCGACCCGTGGCGAAATCGAAAAAGCCCTCAAGAAGTACTACGGCGTGGGTGCGGAAACCCTCGACGAAATGGGTGCTGAAGAGACGATAGACCTGGAACTCACCGACGATCGCGAAATCACCGAGGACGATCAGGACGCGAGTGTCATCAAGTTCGTCAATCAGGTCATCTGGGAGGCGTTCAAGGACCGGGCGACCGACATTCATTTCGAGCCGTCCGAGGACGACTTGCGGATTCGTTACCGGATTGACGGCATCCTGCATCAGACGCCGCTTCCACCCCAGATCAAGCGCTATCAGGCCGCGCTGGTTTCGCGCATCAAGGTGATGAGCGGGATGAACATCGCTGAAAAACGACTGCCTCAGGACGGACGCATCAACGTGCGCATCAAGGGGGAGGAAATCGACATTCGCGTCTCAACCGTTCCCACCGTCTGGGGGGAATCGGTGTCCCTCCGTTTGCTGACCCGCGGCAAGATTTTCTTTGGCCTGGAGAAATTAGGCTTCTGGCCGGACGAAGACGCGGCCATCCGGGAGTTGATCGTCAAGCCCCACGGCATTTTTCTGGTCACAGGCCCCACCGGTTCAGGGAAATCAACGACGCTTTACGCCTTCCTGAGCACGATCAATTCGGTCACGAAGCGGATCATGACCATTGAGGAGCCGGTGGAATATGAGCTGAAGGGCATCAATCAAATCCCGGTCCGACCCGATATTGGACTGACGTTCGCGGTGGGCCTGCGCCACATCCTCCGGCAGGACCCCAATATCATCATGGTGGGCGAAATTCGTGATTTGGAGACCGCCGAGATTGCCATCCGGGCCTCGCTGACCGGCCATCTGGTCTTCAGTACCCTTCATACCAATGACGCCCCGAGTGCCTTCACCCGGTTGATCGACATGGGTATTGAGCCGTTTCTGGTGGCTTCATCGCTGGAGGCGGTCATGGCCCAGCGTTTGGTGCGGACCATCTGCAAGAGCTGCAGTCGGCCACACCCTGTGGAGCGGGATTACCTGCTGAAAATCGGCTTTCCCGAGAGTGAGATTGCCTCCACGGTGTTTCGGAAGGGAATCGGGTGCGAGGAGTGCCGGCAGTTGGGATATCAAGGGCGCACCGGTATCCATGAACTGCTGCTGGTGACCGAGGCGATTCGTCCGCTGGTGATGAATCGGGCGGCGGCCTCCACCATCGCCCAGGCGGCCCGCGACCAGCACATGCGGACCTTGCGGGAGGATGGCTGGCGCAAGGTTCAAATCGGACAAACCACACTGGAAGAAGTGCTTCGTGTCACACAAAATGAGGAGCACGTGCGGAGCCTCATCGGGGGAGACAAGGCGGTGGCTTCGTGAAATCATCCCGACAACGATTCAGTGGGTGCCAGGTCCTGCTGCCTCGCAAAGAGGCACAGCAACTGTGGGTGTT
>CAIPFS010000028.1 GCA_903864375.1 uncultured Verrucomicrobiota bacterium | reverse complement strand
GTCTAGCGCGTCTGCCAATTCCGCCACGTCGGCCCTATCAGCCTCAATTCCACCCGCGACAGGTATTCATGCCCGTCCCCCTTGACCTTGGCAATGAAAAGTGTCCTCAAAATCCGTTCCCACCACGGCAAGCCATCGCTGATCTATGTCAACCGACCGTTAGCGGATGATTGACACAACCGCTAAAACAGGGGTGTTGCATGAATTCAACTGCTCATCGTCGTATCGCGGGCCTCATCGCCCTCGTCTCCACCACCATGCTGATGGCCCATGAGGAGCCCTTTGGCTACTCCCGGGGTGCCCAAAGCGAAGCTCAGGGGGAATGGGAACTAACCCAATGGTCCACCGCCCGAACCGGAAAGGAATCGGGTCGTTATTGGGGGCTCGACCTCAACACGGAGTTGGAGTACGGCGTCACCGACCGGTTCCAGGTCGCCGCCTATTTCAACACCTCGTACCATTTCCTTGAAAACTCCCAGGGGAGCAGCGAAGCGTTCGGGGACCGCAACCAGTTCGGCATCAATGGCGCCATCTTCGAACTGAAGTATCAGCTGCTGAACCCCATCCATGACCAATGGGGCTTCGCCGTCTATTTTGAGCCGGGATATGGCTCCATTGAAGGTGTGGATGGAAGTCGTCACGATGAGTACGAACTGGAAACCAAGCTCATCCTCCAGAAGAACCTGTTTGAGGATCGTTTGATCACCGTCCTAAATTACACGCTGGAACCGGAATTCGAGCGGGGTGCGGATTCCCCCTGGTCTGCCCAACTCAAAATGGAGTGGACGGCGGGCGTCTCGTGGAAGCTGAGCCGGAGCTGGCGGGTGGGTGTCGAAGCACGATTGGCAGCGGAATTCGCTGATGCCGACCTCCAGAAGGCCGAATTCCTGGTTCTGTCCGCAGGGCCGACCGTCCATTATTCCGGGGACCGTTTCTTTGCCACCCTGACCGTTCTTCCCCAGGTGGCCGGCTGGCCCGATTCCCGAGGGGTCGGCGGTCTTCATCTGGATGAAAAAGAAAAACTGGAAGTGCGCCTCAAGCTGGGAACCGAGTTTTAAGGAATGGAATAGCGGAACGGTGTGGAAGAATTGGAGTTACAATTTGGAATAGAGGGCAGGCATTCCCGAGGGCTGAAAGCCCTGACCCAGATTTACCCCGCAACCATGGGTGCCCGTTTCAAATTTCCACACCGTTCCTTATCTGAACGTCTTGGCCGAGGGTGAGCAATGACTCATTCAGGGCTGCCGACGCTGCCCCAGGGCCAGAGCCGATAGGCCCCAAAGGATGCCCGCAGCACTTCCCCAGCCGAGGATCATCCGGATGAAGCCCGGACGATTCTCGTTGCGGACCTTGAACGAAACGGTCAGGGGCTCGCCAGGTTGGGTTTGAAGGACCTGGCTGAAATTGAATCGAAGACCGCGGGTGGGCAGATTGACGCGCAGAGGTGAAACCCGGGTGGTGACGACCACCTGGGCCCGGTTCAACTGCGCCACCTGTTGCCGGGCTACTTTGGTATCATAATTCTGTCCAAGAACGGACTTGGCCCGATTGGGTTGAAGGTTGTTGTCCAGTTCGTAGCCCAGTTGTGCCTCGATCAGGTTGCTGCTTTGGACTTCATCCACGGCCTCTTTCAGCTCCCGATACGCCCGACCGTCGGATGCACCCGGACCGGCCGCCGAGATACGATTGAAGCGCTCAAGTTTTCCCACCCGTTGCAGGTTGTTTTTGGCCAGGTCCTGCCGTGTTTCGGACAAAAGTTCCGCTTCAGCGGTCTTCCAGGCAACACGTTGCTCCAGTTGCTGCTGCTGGTAACTGGAGAGCGTGTAGTCGGTGACCTGACCGCTGGCCTCATCCCCCCGCAAATTCATCGACCCGCCAAAATCGGAATAGTCATAGTCGGGGGGAAGGAACAATTCCCATTGTGCATCCTTTAACGGAATGTCCAGGCGTGGAGTCGCCAGGGCCACGGTTCCCCGGGTTCCGGGAAAGGTCCCGCGGACGACAAAGGTCAATTCGACTGCCACCAGCGATCCCGCATCGTCGGTCCCTTCCAGAGGAATGAGGACCTGACCGTCGGCCCGGGCCGGACGAATGGGATCCTTGTTCACAAACGCCGACCAAACCTCGGCGTCCGCCGGGAGGGTCAAAGCCAGACTTTGGCGTCCATTATTACGAATCTGAAGCTCGATTTGGGTCATCATCTGACCGTCGCCGGCGATGACGGTGCGCAGGCGTGCCCGTTCCACCAGGGCCTGTAGGAGGGCGGCATCCTGATACTGGCGCACGCCCATGGACAATCGCCATCCAGGCCGGAGGTAGCGGTAGCTTAGGCGAGCTGGATCACGACCTGGAACGGGGGCCCAATCCGGCAATTCCCGGGCCTCCATGCGCAAAAGGTTGTTCGTCCCGGCGGGTGGAACCAACTGGACCTGGCCACGGGTAAAGAAGGCTACGGTCCCAGTCTCCCGTTCGACTCCGATGGTCTCCAAACCTGAGGCGAGAAACTCATTGGTTCCTTCGCGGGCCTGCTCCCACTTCACCTGGAGCCGGTAGTCGCCGCGTGTCTTGTTTTGCAATTCAACACGCCACTCAACACCGCCGGTTTGATTGGTCCGGTCGCGCCGCCGAATGCCCGGCCCGGTGATCTCGACGTTTCGCCAGGCGGCTGGCACCCGGAGGGAAAACTCCTGGATCGGGGCGTTCTGGATGTCATAGCGCACCACCGCCCGCCCCGAGGCAAATGATTCTCCAACGGTGATCGAGGAGGCGGTTTCCGCCCGGACCCACGAATCGACAACTTCCGTCAGGAGGGTCAGTGACCAAATCGGCGCGCCCGGGTCCGTGGAGAGTCTCTTGAACGCCAGCCAGCCGGTTGTTCCGGGTCCACCGTTGGGCAGAGAAGCGGCCGGGATTTCTGCCAGCCCTGGAAAAGCAGCGGTTTTAAGACTGATGCCGGATTCGGAGGTGGCCGAGACAAAGCCGGAAACCCGAAAGGCATCCAGCGGTATGATTCCGGTCACGGTCAGCTTTGGGGAGAGATTGGTCAGAGCGCTGCTGAGGGTGAGGTCAAGGGAAAGCGGGCCAAGGGTCCGCTGTTTCAAGTCGATGACCAACTCCCGCCCGTTGGTCGTCCGGCGCTCAACAAACGAAGCCATTGCCGGACTTTCCACCTGGTCGACGCGGGCGCCCTCCGGTAAGGAAAACCGGAGGTTGAAGATCCCGGCCCGGGTGACCATGAGATCGGCATGCACCTTGGCGGTGATCTGGTCAAAGCCCACCATCCAATGATGTTGAAGGTCCGCCTCGATGCGAGGGGTCAGCAATTCCACACGCAGTTCCAAATGGAATTTGGGGTCGAGAAAGCGCCAGGCGCTCAGGATCGGCCCCACCTCCTTGCCGAGAAGCGGTGTCAGAGCCGACGCTTCAACGCGTTCGAGTCCCTGGGATCGATCGAGGGTGATCCCCAATTCCTCACCCGTCCGAAAGGCCAGCCAGCCTGTGGACCGCTGAACCCCCCCCGGCTTTCGGCACCTCCAGCGCCAGAGACGCCGGCAACGACTCCAGATTCTGCTCCGTCTCGACGACGACACGGGCGGTTGCAGCGGGTTTGGTCAGCTCGACGACGATTTCATCGCGACGGGATGCCGACGGGTTCCAGGTGCGAACGGTCTCTCCTGTGACACGTACCAATCGCTGGGAAGCGGGGCATGAAAGGTGCAACAGGCGGACCTCCCCCTGGGGCGCGCTGAATTCGATCACGGTGCGGATGGAGAGGACGCCATTGGCGAGCGTGACCAGGGACGCCTGCTCGGCAAACAACGCCGTGGGTGATTCCGAGCCGCGGCTTTGACGGGGAGTCCAGGCCAGCTTCAGCCGGTTGGTAGCCCCCAGGACGGCATCGATTTGAGTTTGATGGTTCACAACCGTGCGACTGAAGGAAAGGGCGGTCGGGAACTCAACGGCAACGTCCGGATCGGCAATCGAAAGGGTCAATCGGGTTCCAGGCGTCAATGGAAACGAACAATCCACGGTTCGACGATTGGAGTCGCCGCCCACACCGACCAGCCACCGAACCTGGAGGGTGGCATGCCCGGGATGTGGTAGGAACGCGTCCACGCGGCCAGCCTCGCGCCGGAGCTGAACCTCGCCTGCGGTCACAGTGACTTGCTGGACAGCAGCTTCCGACCCAAACAGTTCAACCATTTGATTGGTGCCCATGGATGCGAGATCCAGGGTGGCCTCAAATTGGACGGATTGTTCCCCGGCACGACCGGCAACATTCATTTGAACGGCACCCGCCAGCGGGAAGGGATCCGCCGAGGCAGGAACTGTTGCCGCCCCAAGAAAACCCAGCGTGAGCCACATCAGGACGGTGGCGACACCCGGCGAGCTCAAGGGGAACTGGGGAGGCTCAACTGGAGCTGATGGTTCACTGGAGACCCCGGCATTGGGAGGAGGGGGCAATGATTTCCGGTTTCGCCATTCCCTGACCAAGGTGATCGCCAGCACCAGCGGAGGGAGGGCAATGAAGGCGACATGAAGGCACTCCAGGGAAAGAAACAGACTCAGCAGTCCTGTCAGCGCCAGTCCCGAGGCGATGGCCATCCGCCAGCTTCGCCCCGAGGTCGACTTCCATTCGCGGCGAGCCCATAAAAGGCCGATCCCGAAGGTGAAAAGTTGAAACAGGGATTCGCGGGCGGCATGAACCCGGGACGACAGAATCGAGAACTCAAGCCGCGCAGGCTCCCCGTTGAGGTTCAGGACCCGGGTGAAGTGGGAGGCTGTTCCGGTCCGGGGAATCTCAATCTTTAGGGACTTTAATCCTGCCACCGCGGGCAACGGCGTGACCGGGGCTGGCGCCACGCCGGTGCCCCCCAGGACTCCTCCGCCGAATCCGAACATCGACTTTGGAGCAGGGGCGGGTTTTTCCTGAGCCCGCGCTGCAGCAACGGGTGCGGCCAACGAGAATGAATCGGACTTGGGCTTGTTGCCTTCGGGTTCACCCGCTTGTCGAACCGACAGGGCGTCTGCTGCGGGAGCACGGCTGACCCCCAGGCTGGAGGACAACCCATACCTTCCGCCTGCCTCGTTGACCATGCCTCCGAACTCCTCGGGTTTCACCTGCCGGACCGATCCGTCGGCCATCAAGACCTCGCGTCGACCAATAACCTCCGGACCATAAGCCAGCACGGCCCCGGCCTCGATGTTGGTGCTTAGGGACCCAAGCCAGGTGTACCTCTCGCCCGTTGCGGGATGATAAAGGATTTTTTCGCTTCCCAATTCTGTCAACATCTCGTCCAACGTTGACGGAAGGCGTCCGTTGTCCGTCTGGAATATCCGGGCTGCAATTCCAATTTGCTTCAGGTTGTTGACGGAGGAAATACTCTGGGCACGGGTTTTCGACTTCGCCAGTGCCGGTAACAGCATTCCAGCCAGAATGACCATGATGCCGACCACGACAATCAGCTCAATCAGGGTCACCCGAAAGAACCCCCGGCGCCGGCAGTTCAAGACAAACCAAACGGCCAGCAGGCCCAGAATCACCAATCCCCACCAGAAATTGGCGATGAGAGCCCTGTACGTCCGCAGGAATTCGACCCAGGCTTTTCCGATACCGTAGTCAACACCGGGCGGCTGGCTCATATTTCCAGCGAAGCTGGCGACATGACGATCAGGCGGGGTGAAGAGTTCCCATTGGGCATAGGTTCCTGGCACATCGGTCTGCGGCGCGGTCAGGATGATCGGACGAGCCAGCAAACCGGCTGCTCGGCTCAACGAGCCAAATTGCTGGGCATAGTTCAGATCCACCGTGAATACCTGGTCCCGATCGGCTGCGGTGGGAAGATTGACCAATACCCAGTTCCCGTCCCGGTCGGCCTTTGCCGGCTCGCCATTGACAGCCACACCCCAAAGGGCGGCGTCCGGTGAAAGCCGAAAGCGTTGATATTGACGCTCGTTGTTCTTCACCAGAAAGGTGGCCTGCGTCAGCATCTCTCCCTGCTCGGTCAGCACGCTGGTGAGCTGCGTCCGGTCGGCCACCGCATCGAGCACCGGCAATTGCTCATGGCGATTCACCTGAAGGCCGAGTGCAAAGTTGGTTCCTTCGTAACGGTAGGCCAGAAGGACGGGACGCGCGATGAGCGCCCGATCAGTGGGAGACAGTTCGGTCGGGTCCAGTGAACGCAGCGGCGGGGTGACCTCACCCGCCTTGACCTCCACGCCGGGTGCCGCCGTCACCGCCACGGTTCCCGTTTCGCGCTCGACCTCCAGCGGATGGGCACCTGCGGCGTCCAGGGCTGCACTTTGAGGGTCGAAGGCGTAATCGTACGTCAACACCAGGGTATAGGCCCCCCAGGCTTTGTCCTGAAGCGCGACGGTCCAAAGGTCATCCTGATGATCGGTCCGACGAATGTTGGCACCGGTGAATTCCACATTGCGCCAGTGACGCGGCAGTCGAACGCGAAAGGCCTGGACCCCTTGATTGACAATGGCATAGCGCAACGTGGCACTGCCCCCCACCATCCCGTCTCCCATCGTCACCAGGTTGAACACCTCTGCCACCAGGCGCGAGTTCAGTCGGTCTGGACTCAGTGTGATTTTCCAGGGTACCCCATCCGCCCGGAATGCCAGCTGAGGATCCTGGGATGTGACGCTCTGGGAGGTCGCACTGATGCCGGTCGACTTCTCCCGGATGCCATCCAACGTGACGGTCCGAAGATTAATGCCCGGAACGGCAGAGGCCGTGATGTCGGCCGTCTCAGTAGAGGCGGATGTGACTTGAACGGGGGAGAGAACGACCTCCCGGACGGTTGCTGCCACGGCCTGTTCCAGCTGGATCGTAATGGACCGGTCACCCAGCAGCCGTTGACTGAAGTGGATCTGGAGGACGTTGCTGTGCGCCTGCCAGTCCCCAATGGCCTCGCCCGTCACGGATGAAACCGACCAACCCGTCGGAATTTCCGCCTCCAACTGGTAGATACCCGCCTGGCTGACCTTGACCCCCAATTCGTGGCGATACACGACCCGGGCTTCTTCCAGAAGGGCGGATGCACGGTCAACCACCGCGATGCGCGGTTTCACCGGCTGGAGCTCCACCTTCAATTCGATCGGCTCCGCCGTGAACCGATAGGCTGCCCATTCCCCTTCGCCTGCATTGATCTGGCGCACGCCGACCGCCTCCACGACCTGCCCATCAATATCTTCCCGCATCACGGTCCATACTCCCGACTCTCGTTGAACACCCTGTGGCCGGGGTATCGAAAGAGCCAACCGGCCGGGCAACTGCGGAACGGCCTGTTCGGTCACCAGGACCAGGGTCGCGCGTCCGGCCAAGGGACGAATGAAATCGACCTTCACCACAGGATCGGCTGATTCCTTGACCGGACTCCAATCGCGGACTCCGTCTCCGGTGAGGCGGGTGAGCGTGGCTCCCGTGGGCACACGGATCATCAAGGTGGAGACCTGCCCCTGCACCACGTCGTAGGTGATGCTGCTGGAGGTGCGGACCACGGACGGAGACGCAATGGTTCGAGCGGTCGCTTCCGCCGTGATCACCGCATCGCGGGCGATTTCTGCCGCCCTGCTCTGCCAGCGAACGGCCACCTGGGCGTCTCCAGCAAGTGCGCCGCGAAGGCGGGCACCATCGGCGCTGGAGGTCGGTGTCGCCATTTCCAGCGGGGTGCCAGACATCAGTTGAATTGCCGTCTCGTGGTCTCTGGCATGCAGGTCGACATCGGCCACGGCTGCCGGTGGACCGGTAAACCGGACAAAATCCCACGGCTCTTCCCGGGTGACCCTTGCAACCAGTTCAAAGGTCAGCGTGTTGGTTCCAGCGGAGCCGGCGTGGAGGAGGAATTGTCCGCCCTGAGCCAGCCAGCGCCAATCCGGTGGCATGGGCCCGGAAATCAAGGCAAGATCCCCTTCGAACATTTTCAAGAGGTGGGTATTTGTGGAGGGCGATTCCACGACCACCTGAACCTGGAAACGCGCCGTCCCGCCCTCGATCGAGCCCACATAATGGACCGCCTGGACGATCAATGGGGTGGCGTCATTCCCCGCTCGTCCGGCAGGTTGGATGTCGGGGCGGGGCGGGCTGGAGCCGCGGGAGAGAATCTGAAGTCCGTTGAGAACTGCGACACCGCCAACACCAGGTGCGGCCTCGATGGTGACCGCTTCACCGTCATCGATCGCCACGTCCCGGAAAATGACGGATTGTCGTCCATCCCACCACGGCTGCCCCGCCTTCCATCCCCCTGCGCCCGCTGAGGTTAGAGGGCCGAGCGGCCGCCCCGAGGTCCCGGCACGCAAGGAAAAGACGGTGTTTTGCTCCGGCGCGCCGTCGGCCTCCGCATGACCGTAAAGGACGAAATGATAGCGCCCGGCGGCGAGCCCGGTGATCGTGGCCGTCAGGTTGGAACCGTTGGGGGCGAAAATGTAGCTGTCGAAAAAGGGAACGCCGCTCGCATTGCCCCACACGCCCGGGGCATTGCTGACCGCAACAGTCACCAGACTGACGGTGCCATCAGAAAACCGGAGGCCCTCCAGGCGACCATTTGTTTGAGGAGAGGCTCCCGGCACAAATCTCGGAAGATAATGGCTGTAGCCATTCCAGAAGTCGTTGGTTTCCAGACCAACGGCCGCCGGTCCCACCTGGGCGGAATTGGTCGTGCCACCAAAGTCGATGTTAATCAAGGTTTGTGCGCGGGCACTGGTCCAGACAAGAACAAGACAGATGACAAGGCGTAGGGAGGAAAAGTTCATGGGAAACCAAGATGCCGACGATCATGAATCTCCCATTCCTCCGGACACAGTGCTGGTGACAGCCACAGAGAATGGGATACTAATAAAATTTAGCATGACCTTTGCCAGTATGAACGTGCATCGCCCGATTTCCTTAGGCTGATTTTTGCAAGAATGGCGATTTCATACAGAGGGACAGGTCATCTGTTTGACAAATGCCATGGTCTGGCTACGGTTCGTGCATGCGGCGAGGGCGTTTGAAGATGGATTCCGGTGTGGGTCGTGCGTACTACCATTGTATTTCGAGGGTGGTGGAGCGGCGGCTGGCCTTTGGCCCCAATGAGAAGGAGCAGTTTGTGCACTGGATGCAGGCGTATGCGGGGTTCTGCGG
>CAIPFS010000027.1 GCA_903864375.1 uncultured Verrucomicrobiota bacterium | reverse complement strand
GAGCTCGTCGAAGATCCGTTGGACGATGTCTTCGGTCGTCTTCTCCTCGGCTTCGGCCTCGTAGGTGAGGGTGATGCGGTGTCGAAGCACATCCATGCCGATGCTTTTGACGTCCTGGGGGGTCACGTACCCGCGTCCGCGCAGGAAGGCGTGCGCCTTGGCTGCCAGGGTCAGAGCAATGGTGGCACGCGGACTTGCCCCCATCTCGATGAATTCCTTGACCCGAATCTTGTAGTTTTCCGGGTCGCGGGTGGCACAGACCACATCCACGATGTAGTCCTTGACCTTGTCGTCGCAGTACAGGTCGTTGATGACCTCCCGCGCGCGGAGCACCTCGGCACCCGTCACGACGGCTTTGGCAGAGGGAAGACCGGAGGTGCGGGCCATGAGCTCCAAAATCTGCCGTTCCTCATCACGGGACGGATACCCAATCTTCAATTTGAGCATGAATCGGTCCACCTGTGCCTCGGGCAGGCTGTAGGTGCCTTCCTGCTCGACCGGATTCTGGGTCGCCAGGACCAGGAACGGGTCTTCGAGTCGAAACGTCTGGTCGCCAATGGTCACCTGTCGCTCCTGCATCGCCTCCAGCAGGGCGGCTTGCACCTTGGCCGGAGCCCGGTTGATTTCATCCGCCAACACCAGATTGGCGAAGACCGGCCCCTGCCGGATGGAAAAACTGCCGGACTGGGGGTTGTAAATCTGGGTACCGACGATATCGGCCGGAAGCATGTCGGGGGTGAACTGAATCCGGCTGAAACGAACGTGGAGAGCACTGGCCAGAGTCTTGACCGACAGCGTTTTGGCCAGACCGGGAACGCCTTCCAACAGAACGTGGCCGTTGGCCAGCAGGCCGATCACCAACCGCTCCGCCAGGTATTTCTGGCCGACGACACACCGGTTGATTTCGGCAAAGAGGGGAGTGAGGAAGGTGCCACTCTCCTGAACGGCTGCATTGAGGGCTGTCACGGATGTCATGTCGCGCACTTGTATGCCGTAGAGATGATGTTGGGGGCAAGGTGTTCAACCAAGTTGGGAAAGAAGATTGTCTCGTTCCCCCGGTTCCAGTTTGCTGGTCGAACGATGAACAAGGTCTTCGTGGCCACTCAAAACGCTCACAAGGTGGAGGAGATTCAGGCCGTTCTGGGCCCGGCGATCGAAGTCAGAGGAGCGGCGTCCCTCGGCGCGGGGCTGGACCCGGAGGAAACGGGGACCACCTTCGAAGCCAATGCCCGCATCAAGGCGGTGGCCTGGCGGGACTGGCTGTTCAGTGAAGGTCGGAACCATCCCGGGTTCGATGCGGTTCTCGCCGACGATTCCGGACTGGAGGTCGATGCCCTGGGTGGTGCGCCCGGGGTTCATTCCGCGCGGTTTGCCGCCGCCGCCGGGCAACGGGGAAACTCCAGCGACCGGGATAACAATGCCCGATTGATGGAGCTGTTGCGGGACATTCCGCCGCCCCGTCGCACCGCCCGGTTTCGCTGCACCCTGGTTCTGCTGTTCGTCCCGGCAGATCCTCGAATGCCGGACGCGGGCCGGGTTTTTGAAGGGACCTGTGAAGGAAGGATTGCCGAAGCCGCCAGCGGCAGCGGCGGATTCGGCTATGATCCGCTCTTCATTCCCAACGGATTTGAGACCTCACTGGCGGCCCTCGGACCAGAAATCAAGAACCGGCTGAGTCATCGAGCCCGGGCGCTGAGGGCGCTGGCGG
>CAIPFS010000026.1 GCA_903864375.1 uncultured Verrucomicrobiota bacterium | reverse complement strand
TCAGAATTGGGTATCGGCGCGCCGGGGGGCAGTTTTAACCCTCCGGCGCGCTCGTATTTTGGAGCGCGCTCCTCTATTTTTCAATGGGTTTACCCTGTGCCTGCCACGCTTTGAAGCCCCCCTTCAAATTGACGACGTTTGTGAATCCAATCCGACTCATCTGGTCGCAGGCCCGGGCGCTTCGCCCTCCCACGGCACAGTTCACCAGGTACTGCTTGCCCCGGGGCAATTTAGCCAGTTCCTCGGAAAATTTTGGTGACCGGAAGTCGAGGAGAACCGCCCCAGGAATGTGTCCCTCGGCAAATTCCTCCGGCGTCCGGACGTCCAGGAGTACCGGCTTTTCTTTTTGCGCCCGAAGGGAATCAAACTGGGCGACATCGACATCCTGGAATGGATGGGAAGTCACCACGGATGGGGGAGCGGACTTCGCTGTCGATTCATCAGCAATCAGCGCGCCATGTGCGGCGACCCAACAACAGGTGATCAGGAGCAGGCGGGAGTTCATGCGCAAGCCTAGTGTGCCGAGGCGGGGGGATACGAATCCTTTTTGAGTGGGCGGGCTAGCCGGCAATGGCGATTGCCGTTTGCCTCACGCTGAGGTACCACCTCCCCATGCGCTTTATCGGCGGTGTCTACGAAAAGCTCCAGCGGCATCCCAAGAGAATCGTTTTTCCCGAGGGGACTGAGCCACGCGTCTTGCAGGCGGCGCGCCAATTCCATTCACTCCGTCTGGGGGTCCCCATCGTGCTGGGCGATCGGACCCAGATCAAGGCAGCGGCCGAAGCCCTGAATGTGTCGTTGGAAGGTCTTCGGATCATCAACCCCGCCGAAAGCCCCGACCTGGATAGCTTCGTCAAACGGTTCATGCTGGTCCGGCGGGGCAAGGGGATTGAAGAGCTCGAGGCGCGGGAGGCCATGGTCAAGCCGAACTATTTTGGGGCCATGATGGTCGCGATGAAGCAGGCAGACGGTCTGGTTTCGGGAACCAACGAAATCACAGGGAGCGTTTTGCGGCCACTTTTCCAGATCATCAAGGTGGCCCCAAAAACGACGACCGCCAGTTCCTGCATGGTGATGGAGGTCGAGGACACCCGATTCGGAGATCGCGGAGTTTTGTTCATGGGCGATTGCGGGGTGATACCGGACCCCAGCGTGGAACAGCTGGCTGACATCGGATTGCATGTGGCCCAACTGGCCCGACAATTGGTCGGAACCACACCAAGGGTGGCCTTTTTGAGCTATTCCACCAAGGGGAGTGCCACTCACCCCAGCGTGCTGAAGGTGCGGGCAGCCAGTGCCCTTGCCCAACAGCATGCCGGCGACATGCACCTGGAAGCGGAATTTGATGGGGAACTGCAGGTCGATGCCGCGCTGATCCCGGAAATTGCACAACGTAAACTGCCCGAAAGCAAAGTGGCTGGACGGGCCAACGTGCTCATTTTTCCCGACCTGAACTCGGGCAACATTGCCAGCAAATTGATCCAGCACATCGCCCGGGCGAATGCCTACGGGCAGATCTTGCTAGGGCTGGACCGTCCGGCTGCCGACGTCTCCCGAGGGAGCAGTGCCCACGACATTCTGGGTGTTGCCGCCATTGTCGGCCTGCAAAGTATCGAGTATCAAAAACTGTACCCAGGCGCCGGAGAATTACTGCCCGGTGATTTCTGATACGGGTTATGCTCCTCAACACCACCACTCCGCGCGTATTCATTGCCGCGACACGTCAAAACGACGGAAAGACCACCAATTCCCTGGGGCTGCTGGCCGCCTTGCAACGTCGCTTCGGGCGTGTCGGTTACATCAAGCCCGTGGGACAGCGCTTCGTCGAAATTGACGAAGAGAAGATTGACGAGGATTCGGTGCTGATGGACCGGGTGTTTCGCCTGAATTGCCCACTGGTGGACATGTCACCCATCGCGGTTGAGCCCGATTTTACGCGGCGCTACCTTCAATCGGCCAATCTTGACGGACTCATCAAGCGCATTCACAAGGCATTCGATCGGGTGGCATGGGAAAAGGAATTCGTGCTTTGCGAAGGGACGGGCCATGCCGGCGTTGGAAGCGTCTTTGATCTCAGCAATGCCGCCGTCGCACGACTTCTGTTTGCCAAAGTGGTGATTGTCACCCGCGGCGGAATTGGTCTCCCGATTGATGAGGTTGCCCTGAACCGCGCCCTCTTTGAACGGGAAGGCGTCGAGGTGATTGGCGTGATTCTCAACAAGGTCCTTCCCGAAAAACTCGATTATATCACTGAGTTTGCTGAAAAGGGGCTGCGCCGCAAGGGGTTGAAGTTGCTGGGGGTGGTTCCGAACCTGCCCCTCCTGTCGAGCCCCACCCTCGATTTGATCCGGGAGGAACTCAAGGCCCGTGTCCTGAACGAAAACCAACAACCGCACAACATTGTCCGGAGGGTGGTGATTGGGGCCATGGGGGCACGCCGTGCCGCCAAACTGCTGGGGCCCGGAGTTCTCCTCATCACTCCGGCGGACCGCGAAGACATGCTCAAGGCAGCCACCGCCTATCTCAGCAAGGGAAACGAGCTGGCAGGAATCATTCTTTCAGATGGTGCGTCCCCCACCCCCACCGTCCATCGCCTGACCCGGCAGCATCCCTGTCCCGTTCTTCTTTCAGAGGACGACAGCTACAACGTCGCCAGCAAGGTTCACGATTTGATCGTCAAGCTTCGTCCCGGCGACACGGAAAAGATTCGACTGGTCCAGGAGCTGATCGCCGGACACGTCAAATTGGACAAGATACTCGATTCGCTTTGAGATCAGAGGATGCCCATGGTGAGTGACTTCCTGGACGTCGGTCCCGAAATCTATTCACTGGAGACCCAGTCCCCGGGGCCTCAGGGAAAGCTGCCCATTACCCGGGACTGGCTAACCGATCGCCCCAGCGGGGATCTTTTTGGACTGAGTCAGGATGCCGGGATGGGTTGGGATCCGTCGGAATTGGGGCGCGATCCCTACCTCATTCTCTCCACGCTGGGAGGATTGCGGGCACCCGACGGTCGCCCGGTTGCCCTGGGATACCATACCGGCCACTGGGAGTTGGGCCTCCTGGTCCAGGCTGCTGCAGAAGAATTCAGGACCCTCAAAACCATTCCCTTTGCGGGATTTGTTTCGGACCCCTGCGATGGACGAACCCAGGGAACGGTCGGAATGATGGATTCCCTCGCCTATCGCAACGATGCGGCCATCGTCCTGCGGCGTCTGATACGCTCCCTCCCGAATCGAAAGGGAGTCGTCGGGGTGGCCACCTGCGACAAGGGACTTCCGGCCATGTTGATGGCCATCGCCGGAGTCCCCGACCTGCCGTCGGTGATTGTTCCCGGCGGAGTGACGCTTCCCCCGGTCTCCGGGGAGGACGCAGGGAAGGTGCAGACATTGGGAGCACGGTATTCCCACGGGTTGGTGACTCTGGATGAGGCCGCGGAATTGGGCTGCCGGGCCTGCGCGTCGCCGGGAGGCGGATGTCAGTTCCTTGGCACCGCCGCGACGGCACAGGTCGTGGCGGAGGCCCTGGGATTGTCGCTACCCCATTCCGCCCTGGCGCCGAGCGGATCCGTCGCCTGGAAATCCGGAGCCGTTCTGGCCGCCCGGGCCGTCCGGCAACTGGCCCGCCAGCAATGGACGACCCGGCACATTCTGACTGCCGCCAGCATCCGCAATGCGATGACGGTCCACGCCGCCTTTGGAGGATCCACCAACCTTTTGCTGCATATTCCGGCCATTGCCCATGCGGCTGGACTGCCACGACCGGAAGTGGAGGAATGGAAAGCCGTCAATCGCAGGACCCCGAGACTGGTGAGCGTCCTTCCCAACGGTCCGGTTCATCATCCCACCGTCCGCGTTTTTCTGGCGGGAGGAGTTCCGGAGGTGATGTTGCATCTGCGCAATCGCCACCTTCTCGACCTGGATGTCAGCACCGTCGCCGGCACCCGGTTGGGCGACGTGTTGGAGGCTTGGGAACGGAGCGAACGGCGGGACCGGTTTCGTGAGCTCCTGAGGTCCCGGGACGGTGTCGCGCCCGACGATGTCATACTGCCACCAGCCCTGGCAAAGGCACGGGGACTGACCAGCACCGTGGCGTTTCCGAGGGGCAACCTGGCTCCGGAGGGCTCGGTCATCAAGAGCACCGCCATCGACCCTTCCGTGATCGATCCCGATGGCGTTTACCGATTCGAAGGGCCTGCGCGGGTCTTTTCCCGGGAGAGGGACGCCATGGCGGCAATCAAGCTCGGGCACGTCCAACCCGGGGACGTCGTGGTCCTGATGGGGGCAGGACCCATGGGCACGGGAATGGAGGAGACCTACCAATTGACCAGTGCCCTCAAGCACCTGCCGTGGGGGCGTTCCGTCGCTCTCATCACCGATGCCCGATTCAGTGGCGTCAGCACCGGAGCCTGCATCGGTCACATCGGACCGGAAGCCCTTGCCGGTGGCCCCCTGGGGCGGCTGAGGGATGGTGACCGGATTCGCATCCGAATTGATTGTCAGAATCTCGATGGTTCGGTTGATCTGATTGTGGAGGGTGAAAATGACTCCGCCGTCGACGCGGGAAGCGCCCTCCTGGCCCAACGGCCCCCTCATCCTCAATTAGCCCCTCATCCAGCGCTTCCCGCTGACACCCGGCTCTGGGCCCTTCTCCAGTCCGTCAGCGGAGGCACCTGGGGTGGATGCGTTTATGACGTCGACGCCATCGCGTCCCGATTGATTTCCCACGAGTGAAAAAACAGCGCCAATCGAATCCGCGTTTTCGCTTGTCGCTAAATCGGTAATTTGCTCGAGTCGGGGGCTGATGAAACCTATCGCCTTGTGCATCGTCGGTTGTGGTGCGGTGGTGGCGGACCTCCACATGCCGGTGGTTGAGGTTCTCTGCAAAAAACGGGCGGTAACCGTTGTCGCCCTGGTAGACAATCAGAAAGAGCGGGCCGGTCGGTTCCTCAAAAAATTTCCGGGAGCGACGGTGTTCGAAAAACTGGATGAAGCCCTTCGGGCTCAGCCGGTCGGGCTCACGTTTATTGCCTCTCCTCCAGGACTTCATGCAGAACACGCTCTCACTGCATTGGCCGCCGGAAGCCATGTTCTGGTGGAAAAGCCGATGGTCACTCGTTCTGCGGATGCCCGGCGCCTGGCAGAGGCGACCAAGGCCGCAGGTCGTGTGACCGCCGTAGGACTCCCCCGCCGCTACTATCCCCATGTTGCCGAAGTCTCAGACCTCATCTCCCGGGGGGAATTCGGATCTGACGTCACCTTCCGCTATCGGGAGGGAGGCACCTTCGGCTGGCCCGTCGCCAGCGATGCCGTTTTTAAGCGCGAAAAATCGGGCGGTGGAGTCTTGATGGACAAGGGCGTCCACGCTCTGGATGTGCTGGAGCAGCTCTTTGGAAACGTCAGCGTCCTTCGCTGCCGGGATGACGCGCTTCAGGGTGGAGTTGAGTGCGGGGCACTGCTGGACCTGCAATACCCCGGTGCCCGGGGCCAATTGCACCTGAGCTGGGACCAACCCCTCAACAACGGCATCTGGATTTCAGGATCGAAGGGTGAAGCGTTTCTCGGGCTGGAAGTCATCCATACCTATCAATGGCGTGAGCCCGGGGGTAAATGGACCGTCCGGGCGGCTCGAAAGGCCTGGCCCAAATCGCTGCAGGCGAATGGCCCGTTGAAGACGCCTTCCGATTATTACCAATGCATCGCCCTCCAATGGTGGGGGGCACTTCGCGCCATCGTGCTGGGCGAAAGCCCCGCCGTTGATGCAGCGCGAGCCGGCCAGGTGATCCAGGCCATCGAAGCGGCCTACGCCCAGTCGGAATCCCTGTCCCTACCCTGGTTGACCCCTGACGAGCAAAAAAATATGATTCCATTGCACTGGAGGGCCGCGGCGTGAAACGTATTGCCCTGATTGGCTCAGGCGGATTTGTCGGTGCGCGCATTCTCGAAATGCAGGGTTTGCACGCCTCGGGAATGGAGGGGGTTGAATGGATTCCGGTGATCCGACAATTCCGCGGATTGGGCCGGGTATCGAAGCTGGGAGTCCGGGAATATCGGATGGGGGATCTCAGCAAGCCGGAAACGCTGGGCAAGGCATTGCAGGGATGCCATGCCGCGGTCAATCTGACGATGGGAGACGACAATCGAATTCTGGCGGATATCCAGAATCTTCATCAGGCCTGTCGTACGTCCGGAGTGGAAACACTGATTCATCTGAGCTCAGCCGAAGTTTTTGGTCGGTGCGACACGCCGAACCTCAATGACGATTCGCCGTGGCAGCAGGACCATTGGATGCTCTACGCACGGGCCAAGGGACAGGCCGAGGACTGGCTCCGAACCGCGATGAAGGCCGATGGTCCGAAAGTGATCGTCCTCCGACCGGGACTCATCTGGGGCCCACGCTCGGGCTGGCTGGCCGAACCGGCGCAGGCGATTCACGATGGAACCGCCTATTTCGTGGATGGAGGAAAATGGGCGTGCAATCTTTGTTTTGTCGATAATCTGGCGCTGGCGCTGGCGGAAATCGCGCGGACTCCCGTCAGCGGATTCTTCAATATCGGAGACCCCGGGCGCCCGTCGTGGCGTGAGTTTTATGAGGCCATTGGCAGGATTCTGAACCGGGACGTGTCCGGCCTGACCGATTTTCCCGAATCCGCCTACCAGCCGGGGTGGAAAGACCGGTTGTCGGGGCTGGCCAAAAGCCCTCTGGCAAAGGCCATCAAGCGCCGGATGCAAAATCAGACGAAGTCCGCGATGAAGTTCTGGCTGAAGGAGAATTTCGGGGGTGGTTCATTGCATCTTCCCGGACCGGCCCTCACCCGGGGTGGATGGTGGACCAAGACCGTGCGCTACCAACTTCCCATTTCGAAATTTCAAGCGGCCTACCCCAACCTGCACCTTTTGTCGTTCCAGCAGGCGATGGAGCAGTCGAGAT